>NZ_JAEMGT010000207.1:0-1509 GCF_017655185.1 Rahnella sp. ChDrAdgB13
CGTAAGGATTGCCTGAGAAAGTCAGCGACGAGGGGAGCTTTTATCTAAATCCGATTTATTCAACAAAGCCAAATCACAGGTAAAAAACCGCTCGCCTAACCGGATGCATGAGACATGTGGGAGCTAGGCGAACGGTAAAGAGGCTACGTAAACTATATTATTATTTGCGAAATGATAGTTGATCGAAAAGCGAACGTTAGCAAGGTCTACTTTGTAGAATTTGGTGAGTGACGGGCACAAAAAACCCGCCATAAGAGCGGGTTAAGCGATAAATATGATATCAAAATCTAAGATATCAATAAGTCAGTATGGATGCATGACCACATCACAGTCATACCATTTAACATTATCACAAAAGTTTAGGCTGGCAATATGTGGTCGAAAAAAAAGCCGGTCATTTAACCGGCGATAGGAATTTCGCATACATGATTTTATTACAGGCACAAAAAACCCGGCTCGGTGGCCGGGTTTGTTTATATTCTAGTGATTATCCTTGGTGATACAAGAACATTGCACCTTTATATAGCGCGGTGCCCACGGCAATAATTGCTGGCACAGTCAGAATGATTGCAAGTTTTGCGTCAGATATGCGTTTCTCTACAGCATCAGTAGATGGTTTTTTTGAAAGAGATTCTTTAATTCCATCTAGTCTCTCAAGCACTACGGCCATGTTCTTATCGACTGAATTAACGATAGTTTCGATAGAAGAAGCTTTAGCTTTTAAGTCTGAAACGTCTTTTTTGATGTGCGCAACGTCAGCTTCAAGAACTGCTATCCGCGTTTCCATGTTGTCGCCTCCATCTGTTGATTTCATTAAAGTATCGCTCGAAGCAGCTGATGAAACAAGTCTTCCTGTGCTTTCTCCAAGGGTCGAGGCGCAAATACCGAAAACTGCTGTAGCTACTTTTTGGGTAGTTGCTGCAAACTCAACGCCAATGGTAGAGCCGTCATCATTACTGTAGGCAACTAGTAATTTTCCTTGCCGATCAAGCGAGGATGCGCTTCCTATGGTCATTGATTTATCCTGGTATTATTCAGATTCGAATATGGACTTTAATGATTCATAGAATTTTTTCGCCTGACCCTGACCCAAGGTAATGGCAGCCACTCTACGTTTTTCAATGCTGTTAACATTAAGTACGCCTTCCTCGCTGACAACTACAGGATAATTATTTAGGAAGATCAAAGTCATTAGCTGGTCTCCCTCAATATTTGTTCCTACAGTCACGATTGAGTCTGCTTTTGCCTCAAAATAGTCCTTCGACTCTTGTATAATTCCTGTCTGTGTAACAGATAAATTAAATTCACTCGTTTGAAATCCTTGTTATTAAAATCTCTGCGACCTCACCCGAACGTCTCTTCCGGCCACTTAGCCAAAGAAGCAGCTGTGAATATCATCACGCACTTGGTTAAGCGCTGCGGCGAGGGTTCTTTCTTCCGAGTACAGCTCCCACTTCTCGCTAGCCCGCATCCAGTAAAGGTTCCAGACTTTCTGCGTGCGAACGTAGG
>NZ_JAEMGT010000036.1:0-34305 GCF_017655185.1 Rahnella sp. ChDrAdgB13
ATGTGGTTCAGAATCAGCTAATGTGGTTTGATTCTCAGATAAAGTGATTTGAAACGTGATTTCATTCTCACGGAATGTGGTTTGAAAAGGGGCATTTATTGCGCGTCGGAGTGATCATCATTGCGCGTCACTACACCTAAGGGGCAATGGCTGGGTTCCGGTCCGTCTCCGGCGCAGATTGCGCAGGAAAAACAGGCTGCGCTGATGGTTGCGCGACAGGCCGAACGGGCCGCCGAGGCGCAGCGGCAGGCGGAGGAACGAGACCGTAACCGGGTGTTTGCGAAATCGTGCCTGCGGGGCGACGGCTGCAACGACGCCGGTGAGGCGCGGGAGCCGCACACCAACTTTGCGACAATGGGACTGTTCCGGTCAGTACCGGCGGCGAGTCCAGCCACTGACAACGACGTTCCTCAGCACGCGCAGACGGCGAAGAAAAAGCCCGCCGAACCGGCTCCGAAGTCGCGCAGCGCGCTGTATAAGTGGTGGTTTGGCAACCATGAGGAAATGAAATACGTTGCCGCCACGGCTGCTGCGGCCAGTATGGCTCGTGCTCAGGTTGCAACGGCGGGCGCGGAGGTGCTTGAGCTGGTCGGGGGCGCTTTTACGACGTCCGGGACATGGGCGGTGACGGCGGGTCGGGTTGCAGCGGGCGGCATTGGCGCACCGGTTGCAGCGCTTATGGTGGGTATGATGCCGGGGCGTCTGAATGACGGCGAGCAGGATTATATCGACCGTATGAGGGCGGAGCAGATGCGAGAGGTGCCGAGCCGGGTGCGCTTCACCTGGGAAAGTGACGCCAAGGGCAACGCGGTGCCGCGTGGCTGGCATACACCGCCGGGTAAAGACATGGTGCGGCTGCGGCGGATGGAGTGGGACAACAGCCGGAAGGCGTACACGTTTACCACGGAAGAAGAGAAGCCGATCACGATAATCTGGACGCCGGATCACAGCGGCGTGGTGGTGCCATCGAACACGGGGAATCAGGCGCGGCCGGTGCTGCCGAGTTCGGTGATCGTCGATCCGCTGCCGGAGAGTACCGGTATCACGACGACAACCAGCCCGGCGCCGGAAGAGAAGAGCTTCGCGGATTATATTCTGATCCTGCCGATGCCGAATATCCCGCCGATTTATATTTATCTGAGTAAGGCACCGGTAGAGTTTCTGGAAGTCGAGCTGTACAGCGACTTTAAGCGGCGCTCGAGAGAAGGGAAATACGAGGCTGATCATATGCCATCGGCTGCGGCCGTTAAGGCGTATCTCAAGGCTAACTATCCGGGAATGACTCCAGAAGATATCGAGCTTGCTTCTCAGGATGTGGCTGCAATAGTCATTCCAAAAGAAGTTCACCAGAAGGTCAGCGAAACTTATGGTGGACGTAATACACCAGCTCAAATCGACCTTGATTCACGCAATTTACGAGCAGCGGCAGATCGCAATCTGGACGCCATCAAACCGGCATTAAAAGAGCGTGGCGCAACTGAATCCCAGATAGAAGAGGTCAGAGCGAAAATGCATGAACTGAACGGAAAAATGGGGCTGTACTAATGACGGTAAATATTAACGAATTAATTAGCAGTCTAGGAAAGAGTTACCCAGAGCTTATTGATAATGGGCTGATCACATATAAAAGTCCTCCAACAGCTTCTTCAGGTGATCCAGACCTCAGTCTGGACATGGCAAAAGAGGGGCTTTTCCTATCATTTAAGCGAGATGGGCGGGTGTTACAGGCGATTGTCTTAAAAATTCAGAACGATAAAGTCAAAGATTGGGTGTTTCCTAATGACCTACCTGTGCCATTGCAACAAAAAATGTCCCGCCAATGGGTGCATGAACATGTAGGGGAGCCACTGAGAAGTATCCCACCTCAAGTAATTATGAGGCGAGCCTTTGGCTGGACTGATCTGTATGAGGCTAGGGGACGTTCTATCCCTACCAGTATGCAAATCAGCTATGACGTCACTGATAATGTGAGGTCTGTCACGTTTATGCCTACGGCAGAATTACGCTGGTGATCCCTGTTTCTGGGGGGGGGAATAATTTATTCAAATTCATAGGGGGCAAATGCTTAGTCGGGTGAAAACTCACGTTAGGCAAAAAAAAACGTCTGAAATAGCACGGGAGTAAATCCGATTGCGATGGCTTGGCCTGTTTAAAAACAGGCTTTCCGTACAATAATTTACGATATCCAAACTGACCCCAAAAGTTATCCCCAATTTCCGGGGGTAATTTTTGTATGGGTAGCTGATACTAAGCAAGTTGTTGAAATGGATATTTATTTATGTATTTTTAGTAAGCCTTTTATTTACTAAAATTGTTTATAAGTGCTCACAGATATATTATGAACTTAATCTTAACCTCACTTAGGAATCACTATGGCCAGGAAACAGACCCGAAGCATGACGCAGGATGAATGGGATCTGATTTTTCCCGCAATGCAGGGGTTTACCCATTTGTCTACTGAGATCGGCTATTCCGTGCTGGTTAAAGGAGAAAGCAACAAAGAAGTAGCAGAGAGAGTTGGCCGGACCAAACAGAACGTTGGTTCAACTGTTAAACGTATCTGGGACCTTTGCCAGTCCGTCACCGTAGAATCAGAAGGTGAAAAATTACGCAAAGTTGACGTGTGGCTCCCTGAAAATATGGCTATTAATGTGCTGAAAGAAGCGGAAAAGTACAGCATCAATCAGCGCAAATAGTTGTAGTAAAATGGTTAAGTAATGTATAGTAATCTTTTTATTTACTTATATTGACTTTTGCTTTTTGTTTTGTGATAATTTCGTTGCTGTAAGTTACTTCTATAACTGTTTTCATCTGATTTAAAAGGATTATTCAATGAATAAATTGTTATTAGTTTTTAGCGCAGCACTAGCTATCAGTGGATGTGGTGAAAAAATTTACGACGCTGCCTATTACCAGGCTAATCATGAAAAAGCTGAGGGAATAGTAAAAAAATGCCAGTCCGGTGAGGAGTCAGGTCAAAACTGTACAAATGCAAGAGAGGGTTTGGACAAATATAAGGCCCAAGCTTTCGAAAATTATATGCTTGGAAAAACCAAAGAGTTACCCAAATGATTTTTAGAGGTAATGCGGAGTATTACAGTTTAGTGACTGGGTGGCAGGTCTGATTAAAATACAATCAAGTAAATTGTATGGAGATGAATTGATACTCCTAATTCTATCTATTTATCATTCTGTGAGTTCGTTCACTGTGGATGTAGTCTCAGATGAAGGGGGTAAACAAAAGGTAAGGATTTAGCAGATTATTAGTGGATAGTTTTGTTTAAATTATAAAAATAAGATTTAAATCTTACTTTTAAAAAATTCATAACTTGTATTAAAGTTCAGTTGATCTACTCCGATACTGTATATAAGTACAGGTATTGAAGGGGTGACGACTTGGGCTATTTTCGAACACATATTTAATGTCGCTGTACAACCGGACTGGTCCTCCAGATGTACAGCTAACCACCACAACCTTCTTCGGAGGCTGCAATGGCTATGCTCAATCCTACAGATATTAGTAAGCTTCGCAACGTGTTAGATGAACTGAGCGATGCACAGGCTACAAACGCTATCTACTTTTCATGGGGCAATACTCAGCAACAGATCGCTGAAATGAGGAAAGTAACACCGGTAAGCGTCAGAAGATCCCTCGAAGAGGCACGTAAAAAATTGTGTCTGAGCAATCTTGATACATTAAGATCTGTCGTGACCACGCGTATTCAGATGGATATATGGCTTGCGTGCTATCCCTCTTCTTCTAAAAAATCTAAATAGCGAGCTGTCAAACCACCCGCAGTCAAGAGAATGATTGCGGGTAAACTCAGTATAAGTCAACTTCTTGTCAATTGTAATAATCAACTGATAATACGTGAAAAAATCTAATTATTATATTCCATTCTTCATGGGTAAATTTAACCCATTCCATTTTTATCAGAATAATCGTATTTTATGTTTTTATAGTTCGAATATCTAGAATGTAGATTTATTCTTTTCATAATGCTCTTAAGTGTAGAGATGGGCGGAGCGTGGTAGGGGTAAAGATATAGACTTAGAATCACTAAATATTTCTTTTGTCAATGGGTTGGTTTAACCCATTACATTTTTATCAGAACAAAGTATTTTATGTTTTCGCATGTCAGATTCGTAAGTTAAATTTTTTATAATGCTCTTAAGTGTAGAGATGGGCGGAGCGTGACAGTAACAAAAATATAAGGTGTAGGAGCTATCTATGGACAGTTCTTTGAATGCTCGCTGGTATGTAATACAAACTAAACCCTATAAGGAAGTATTTGCGAAAGAACAATTAGAAAAGCGGGATGTGAATTGCTATTTACCTGTGATAACTCCATTAACAGAATATGGAAGGAGGAAAAAATCCAGCTTTAGTAGAAAGAGTGAATGTTATGAAGGGGTTCCTTTCTTTCCTCGATATTTTTTTGCAGAATTCGACGTTGAATATATTCATACTACTCGCATTAAGAGTACACCCGGCGTGAGTAATATTGTGAATTTTGGAGGTGTTCCAGCTACGATGACTGGAAGAGAAATTGTTGAGTTGCAGAACCAAATAGAAAGAATAATACCTCATTTGCTAGCGGAAGCCACACCAAAAAAAGGCGAACACGTAGAAATTATCTCCGGCAGCTTCGAAGGCATGCCAGCAATTTTTGAAGCCGGGGATGGTGATAAACGCTCCATATTACTAATGGAACTACTCGGAAACACACTCCGTCATTCGATTGAAAATTGTGATTTTAAATTACTGAAATAATTAATTCATCGTAGATGTTTTTTTACAAAAAGAGGTTAAATATGTTTTATGACTAAGAAGCTTAAAATTCGCGATCTCAATAAGCCTGGGCCCGCCACAATTTATATTGGTCCTGAGCGTTACTTTGTTTTGGATAAATGCGCAAGAGATTTATCCAATAAGAAAAACCTGGATGTAAAAATCAGTCATCTCGTGCAATTTATCATCGATGAATTTTCCGAACGGGCGATCGTCGAGTTTGAAGCAAAGCTAGACCAACAGAAGCTTGGCTGACGGCTGGTTTTTCAATAGTTGTTCTCTTCCTGTCAATTCTTCCACTGAAGTAAAAACTCAATAACAGGAGTATACGCATGCTTGGTTCCGCCGCCGTGCTGGGGCTGGCTATGCGGTGCGCCGCGACTGTGCATCCGGATACCATTAATGATATTGCTCGCACGGAATCTGGATTTAATCAGTATGCAATAGGCGTAGTCGGCCAGAAAAAGGGGATATTCCCCGAAAACCTCAGCGATGCCATTCAACACGTTAACCGCCTTAAATCAGAAGGGAAAAATTATTCAGTCGGTCTGATGCAAATTAATCATTCCAATTTCTCCCGTTACGGCGTCACTGCTACCCAAATGTTTGACCCCTGCACCAATCTCTCTGTTTTCGAAAAAATCATCACTGACTGCTACCTGCGCGGTGGATCCTTAATCAGGGCGCTGAGTTGCTATTACTCCGGCAACTTTATTACCGGACAAAAGCCTGAAAAGGATTTCGCCAGTACCAGCTATGCGCAACGTATTGGCTACAACCCGCCAGCAGGTGGCTACGCAGTGCCGAGTACAAAGGAGGATCAGCAGCAACAAAGTAACCCAGCCGCTGCGCCCGAACCCCTGCCGCCAGCTTTTGAGTCCTGGGACATTCTGCGTGAATACCCAAGGCCCGCAAGCCCGCAGCAGCCCATCCCAGGCGAAAAGAAAGATGAAAAGAAGAGTGACACAACCGGGCAAACCCACACCTCTTAACCTGGAATTCCACAGGAAGTGGACGGGTCATACCCTGACCATGGGCCAGACGGGTGCTGGGAAAACGGTGATGGATAGCTTTAATTTAATGCTTTTAATACGTAATGAATCACCCATTCAAAAAGGAAATAGGTAATGAACCAGTTTAAAAAAGATATTCTCAGAGTGGCTCTCTGGCTGACCCCTCAGCGTTATTTCGGGGCTATGTTGATTCTGATTGCCGCCTTCACGCCTCAGTTGGCCATGGCCGCCTGGTATGACCCGCTGGTCACCGCCATGAAAGACGCGAAAACCGGCTTCATCATTATTCTGGGCGGCATCAGCATACTCTCCATTCTTTACTCCGGGGCCTGTCTGCTGATTGCCCGCGTATTGGGGACGATGGATACCAATATTTTCGATTACGGCAAACAGGCGCTGATCATCGGCATAGTCGGGGGCGCAGTCACCCTGGCGACCTGGTCATATTCCTGGTGGGGAGGCTCTATCTCAATATGAGTGATGAAAACGTCATGCTCGAGTTCGACACGCATAACGGCATGAACCGCGTGGCGATGAAATGGGGGGTGCCTTATCTTCTCCTGATGGTCCTGATTTTCCTCATTCTGGTGAGCCTTGCCGCAGGGATTTACTTTCTGCACTGGTTTGGATTGGTTGTTCCACTCCCCTTCGTGCTGTTGTTGTTCGGCGTGAAAATTCTTTGCGCGATGGACGACAGAGCGCTGCGCCGTTTCCGTTTTGTCATGCGCCGGCGTTCACTCAATCAAACCTATGGCCGTCACCTGCTGTTCACTCCCCGTAATCCTCAATGGAGTAAAAAAAATGCGCGACGCATATTTCAGGAAAACATTCTCTCCGGAGAATAAAAAGCTGCCGTGGCTGGGGTACCACGTCGATCCACACATTTGCACATTGGGGACGTCCCATCTCCTGGCCGTGATGCGTTTCAGAGGGGTGGCACACGATACCCGCGAGCTGTCTCAACTCAACGTGGAGTTTCAGCGACAAAATCGTTGCTTCCAGGCGATGGGCAAGCAGGAAGGCAGTGACCTGATGATTCAGACCTATAACTTCAAAAGTCGGGTAAAACTCGATACGGAGTACCGGTTTGATCTCCCTATCCTGCAAGATTTTGGCGATGTCTATACCGCACCCTTCCGGGAGGGTGAATTCCGGCAGGTGGGGTATGCCATGGCGCTGATTTTGAAACATCAGGATCTGGAAGACGGTATTGCCCGCATGAAGGACCTGTTGCAAATCTGTACCGTCATGCTCGATAAGTTTGGTGTGACCGTGATGGGCATGGCGGAACGTCACGATCAGCTGTATTCAGAAACCGCGCGGTTCTACTCCCTCATTCTCAACGGCACCGATACGGACGTGCTGATTGGTGAAAGCCGTCTGGGCGATGCCATGATCGACAGTGAAACTGCTTTTGGTGCCTATGATTATGTCGAAAACCGGCCATACAGCGGTGAAAGACGTTTCGCCACCACCTACGACCTGTTTGAATACCCGGCGAAAAGCCAGCCGGGCATGTGGGATGAGGTGCTTGATGAACAGTGTGATTTTTGTTTGACGCAGACGTTCCATTTTGCTGAACGGAACAAAATAAAAACAAAAATCACCATGCAGCGGGTGGACCTGGCGAATACCGAGGGAGAATCCGAACAGACCGACAGTCTGGAAGACGCCATTCAGGCGGTGACGCAGGGCAGTTTGGTTATGGGGCTTTACCATGCAAGCCTGGTAGTCTTTGGCGAAACGCCTGACAAAGCACTCACCCGTGGCTCCCGCCTTCAGTCGTTACTCAGTGCACGCGGCGCGGTATTTAAACGTTCTACCAGTACCAACATCAACACCTGGCTTACGCAGCTGCCGGCGTACAGTGATGTGATTTACCGCTCACCCCGCTCGACGGAAAACCTTGCGTGCGGGTTTTCTCTCCATGTTACACCCGGCGGTAAGGCAACCGGCAACCCCATCGGTGACGGCTCCGCGCTGCTGCCAGTGAGCACTGTAAATGGTGGACTCTACTTCAAGAATTTCCATGACAGCCCGCTGGGTAAAAACAGTATTGGCGAGATGTTACCCGGTCACTCCATTTATATGGCCATGACGGGGGCGGGTAAAACGACCGCTGAGGCCGCCGACCTGGCATTCCTGAGCCGCTTCAATCCCCTGATATTGGCTATCGACTATAACCACGCCATGGAAAACATGTTGCGTGCCCTGAATACCAGTTATTTCACTGTCAGACCGGGTGAGTTTACCGGTATTCAGCCGTTTCAGTGGCCTGATTCAGAAGGCCTGCGTCAGAAGCTGCTGGACTTGGTGACAACCTGTGTGGGGGACGTAGACAGTGAAGAAGAGCATCAAATCATGGAGGGGATCGGTGCGGTGATGACGCATCGTGATGCAGATAAACGCAGCTTGTCGCTCCTTTACCAGTTTATCCCTGAAACCGGGGGTAACGGCCTCAAATCCCGGTTGGCCCGCTGGTGTCGCAGGGTGCCAGGACGCAGCGGTGCGGGTGTCTATGCTTGGGTGCTCGATTCGCCTAAAAACCAGCTTGATCCGGAAAATTATCGCCGCCTCGCTTTCGACTGTACCGATTTGCTCCAGGAAGAATATGTCAGCAGCCACGGCGAAGTGATGGTGGTACTGATAAGCACCTTCTTTTACATGAAGCGCGTCATGCATGCCCGTGAGCCGGGGGCTCTGCTGGTGAATCAGATATCCGAGTTCTGGGCCTGCCTGATGTTTGATAAGACAGAGAAGGCGCTGAGGGAAATTCTTAGCGCGGGCCGTATGCGCGGTGAATTTCTGCTGGGCGATACACAGAACCCCGAGCAGGTGCTGAAAACGCCTTCCGGGCCGGCATTTATCCAGCAGGTGGTGACCACCGTCTGGATGGCGAACGAAAACGCCGACCGGGATAATTATGCGAAATTTGGCGTCACCGGCAGGCAGTTCGACCGGGTGCGTGAACTGGGCAAGCTCAGCTATGAAATGATGATTAAGCAGGGAGGTGAAGGGGTTATGGTGAAGTTCGGACTTTCCGGGCCCTGTGAATACTTCCTGCCGCTGTTGTCAGCCACCATGAGAAATCTCGCCGTCGCAGAACAAATACGCCATCACCTTAACACCAATGACCCCCACGAGTGGGTGCGCCCGTTTCTGGATGAGATGGTGGCCGTCCGGGTACGGCAAAAAATGCAGACCGAAGACCCGGCGATATGGCATCCGGTATTTGTGGACGCCATGAAAAGCTACGGTCGCACGGTCTATCCCCTGATTCTGCAAAAGGATTACAGCCATGAAGCGTAAATCACTGATAGCTATTTCTCTGTGCCTGTCTATGTCAGGCGCATTCAATTTTCCGGTGATGGCTGTAGGGATACCGACCATCAGTATCACCGAAATTACGCAGATGATTATGAACGCACAGCAGCAGGCACAGCAGGCGCTGGACCAGCTAAATGCTGCGAAAAGTGCTATCGAACAGGCCAAAAGTCAGTATGAGCAGTTCAGGAGCGTGACGGAGGGCAACGATAAGCTGGGTAACTTCCTGAGTAACCCGCTGGTTAACCATCTTCTTCCCGTCAGTGACTGGCAGGATATTTATACGCAGACTAAAGACCTTTCCTCACTGCGCAGTCGCTACGGCCTGACCAGCAGTAACGCCAGTGTACAGGCGGCGTTCGATAAGTTGTTGTCGCAGGCGGGGGTATTGGAAGACCAGTACGCCGCGACACAAACCCGCGTACAGACGGCAGAAGGCTTACGCACGCAGCTCAATACCGTGGTGACGCCGAAAGACCGGGAACAATTGGCTTTACGTTACCAGCAGGAATTGGTTGAGCAGCAGAATCAGAAAGCGCAGTTGGATAACACCCGCTATCTGATGGAGGAAAAGGACAAGATTGAAGATAAGAAACGTGCTCAGGCTTTTCAAGATTATATGGAAGGAAAGACGAAAACCTTACCTAGCTACGACTAACACAAAACTCTCTCGTAGAGGAATAAGTTATGGATGTTCAAGTAGCACAACCATTATTTGACGCCATCAACACCGCCACGCAAACCCAGCTGGGTAATGTCACTTTAGTTATGTCGGTAATGGGCATTGTTATCGGTGGTGGATGGATGATTTATATTCTCATGAAAGCCATTACCTGGCATTTCATGGCGATGGGGCAAATTGTTGAGGACATCGTCATGACAATGATTAAAGGTGCTTTAATCATGTTCATGGCTTTCAGCGTGGCATGGTATACCTCGACGGTGGTTCCCGTAGTAACGGACTTCCCTGTTTGGTTAGGAAATACTATATCGGGTGCGTCAGGTGTAAATAATAATCTTGTGGATGCCCTTATTTCCAGTTATATCACATCAATAACTGAGACAATAAAGGCGATGGATTTTAGTCCTATATCTAATTTTAAAGAAACTTTTTTTGGTGTGCTTTCAATAGTGTTTCTTCTTTTAGGTGGTATTCCGTTTCTTGGTGTTGCGATAGGGACACTTATTACATTGAAATGCGCTTCAAGTTTAATTTTAGTTGTTGGACCAATATTTATTGCGATAGGTTTATTTCCTAAAACACAACAATATTTTTGGGGGTGGTTAGGTGTGCTGGGTGGTTTCGCTCTGGCTCAGGCATTATTTGCGGTGGTCATAGGTATGGAGATGGCATTTATTAATACGAGTATTGTTAAAGGAGGGAAGATAGATACCGATTTAGTTACATGCTTTAGCATGCTCCTATATTTCGGCGCATTTACTCTGCTTGCCACTGAAATACCCAATTATGCCGCCGCAATTATGGGAGGGACACCCACGACATCTACCGGTGCTGGAGGCATTATCGGCAGGGGAACAGGCCTGGGCGCAGCAACAAAAATGGGCATGAAAATGGGCAAGGCATTAATGAAGCGCAGAGGTAACCGTATTAAGTAATTCCCGTATTACGTATTCTTATCTGCCTCTCACATTTCCCGACATATTTACGCAGGAATACACCATGAATATAAGAATCGCACTGTGTGCGGTGCTTTGTGCTGCTTTTTTTCTGGCGGCATGCAGTGCGCCGGTAAAACGCACGCAGCCATCGGGAAGCTGGGTCGATGCTAATAACCCTGCTTCCTATGCCGTGAAAGGAGGCAACTGATGTTCAGTAAAAAGATAAAGAAGGCCAATGATAAGGAACGCCAGATTCATTACGGTGACGGGCCGCTCGCCGGAAAAGAGCGGGAAGTCAACCTGCTGGTTAAGGCTTATACGGACATGGCCAGGCTTTTTGAAAAACGCTTTGTGGACGATCTGCTAAGTAAGGTGCGTTTCTGGCGAAGAAGTTCTTTTATTGGCTGGTCAATGGCAGTGGTTGCGATCATCGCGGTAATGGGACTCACCCCGCTTAAAACCGTAGTGCCCTTTATCCTGCAAACCGACAGTGCGAGCGGGGCGGCTAACGTCATCAAACCCACTTTCGCAGACGGTGATTCGCTGGGCGTGAAGCAGGATAAGCATTTCATCATGGCCTGGGTGCTGGCTCATGAGTCCTATAACTGGGCCACGCAGCCCGCCAATTACGCCTTTATCCAGCTGACCTCCTCCGACAGCGTGTTTGCGTCCTACAAAAACTTCCAGCTATCGCAGAAAGGCTTTGTGGCCACGCTGGGGCAAAACCAGCAGGTTCACACCGATATCGACTGGATCACCCCCATGGCGTCCAGCAAAGAACCTAAGCTGACGCAGGGGAAAGACAGCCGGACGTATCAGGTGAGCTTCAAACAGACGCTGCTCATGGCGGATAACCAGCCGGTACCGGAGAGTAAGCCGCTGTACTGGGTAGGCATCATCAGTCTTAACAACGAGAATCCGCCGAAAACGGAAGGGGATGAGTGGAGTAATCCGGCGGGCTATCTGGTCCTTGACTGGCAGCCAACCCAGGCCAGCGGTAACGGAGGTGGGGAATGAAACGAAAATGGACCTTGTTGACCGCCTGTCTGGTTCTGGGGCTGTGCCCGCTGGCTCAGGCCGAAGTGGCCGGGCGCGGTGGTCAGCTTGACCACCGCGTGCAGGTGGCCACCTACAGTGCCGACAATGTGTTCCGTATTTACACGATGAAGGACCGTATTTCCGCTATTCAGCTGGGGGCCGGGGAAACTATCAATATGGACACCGGCGCCATGGTGGTCGGCAAACCCGGCGATGCCAATAACCATGAATGGATTATCGGGGCGAACAAGGCCGGCACGATGATCCTGATTAAGCCCAGCGAATACGCGACCAGCCCGGAAACCAACGTGTTCATCAGTACCAACCTGCGCACCTATCTGATTGAACTCAAGCTGACCGATAAGGCGGCGCTCATGACCTATCTGCTGCGCTTTGACTACCCGCAGCCGCCGAAACCGGCTGAAACGCCGTTCAAAGGGCGGGAACTGAATGTGGATCCGTGCCAGGGCACTACCAACGTCAATCGCCGGTACCGAAAACGCGGAGATATGACGCTGTCACCGTCTGAAGTCTGGGATAACGGCACCTTTACCTGCATGCGCTTCCCGACCAATGCACCGCGACCGGCCATCTATCAGGTTCTTCCGGACGGAACGGAAACGCTCATTAACTCGCATGCGGTCAATGACATTGAGGTGATCCACGCCGTCAGTAAGGCTTTCCGGCTGCGCATGAATAACCTGGTGCTTGAGCTGCGCACCGACGCCAATAATACCGGCTGGTATAACTATTCGGGCACCACCAACGGCCAAATCCTGGAGGTCAGAAAAGATGGAAGCCAGTGACGAAAACAAGATAACAGGTGACGTGACTCCCGGTGCGCCCACCAATCCTGCACCGGCGAATGGCACAACGGGCGGGCAGGGGGACTTTTCGCTCAAACCCGCCGGCCGGAAAAAAAAGCTGAACACGCTGGTGATCGTGATTGTGCTCGGTGGCTTGGTTCTTGCTGTGCTGCTGATTGGCCTGCTGGTAACTGCGGTGCTTCGCCATCCGGACGGTGAAACTGTGGTGGATGAAACGAAGGTGAAGTCTGCTCCGCTGCTTCAGGGGCAGAGAACGAAAGACAGTGGCCTGAAAGAGGTGATGGACCAGGCCAGAGAAGAAAAAAGAAAGGATGAAGCGGCGCAGGCTTCGGGTAGAAACGCCAAGCCAAGCCCGTCGCAGACAGAAAATTCCTCCACACCAAGCAGCACGGGCACCACCAGTGTTGCCGTGACACCCACTTCAGCGAACGTCGATACATCACAGCAGCCGGTTCAGCATGAGGAAACCATGTTTACGCCGATCAGCCGGTTTGACTCCTCCGGCATGAGCAACGGAAGTAACAGCAGTGGCGGTGGGGGCGTGACCACAACGGCGGCAAGCGGCAATGACCAGGAGGAGAAACTCCGGGCGTTCATTAACGCAGACCCTAACGAGATGGCGCGTAACCTGGCTAACGGATCGGGTGGTACAGGTGGCGGCGCGGGGGGCCTCACCGGTAGCGGCGGCGGGACTTTGCTGGATAACCTCAACGGCACCCAGTATGCCACCACGCAGGCGCGGCGGGCCCCACCGGGTAAGTTCAGGCTGAAAAAATACACGTCCTTCCAGTGCACGCTCATTACCGGTATCAAAACGGACTATCCGGGTTTCACCAAATGCACCCTGACTATGCCGCTTTACTCAGCGGATGGCAGCGTCATTCTGGCACGTGCCGGCGCAGAGCTGCGCGGTGAACAGAAGGTTGAAGTTCGCACCGGGCAATCGAGCGTGTTCACCTCCTGGACGGAGCTGGAAACGCCAACGGCGGGCAACGGGCCTTCCGTGTTAACGCAACTTAACGGGTTAGGCACCGATGCCATGGGGCGAAGCGGTACGGATGCGGAAATTGATAACCACTGGGGGCAGAAAGTCGGCGGTGCCCTGATGTTATCCCTGTTTAAGGACACGACCAGCAATTTCGCGAAGCGGGCGAGTGGCAGCTCCGGCGACAACAACTACGGCAATACGGAGAGCACGACCGAAGATATGGCCTCCAAAGTGCTCGATGCGAATATCAATATTGCGCCAACCGGCTACGTCAAACCGGGTACGGTCATCAACGTGATCGTCGCTCAGGATATCGATTTTTCATCGGTCTATACCACCCGCGGCTGATCCTCTAATTGGGATTAACAAGCAGAACCCACATCCGGCCAGCAGCTGACGGGCCGGTTTCTGTCAGGAGTGACATTGTCATGCATATCTATTCTTTAAACCGGCTGCGCCTTGCAGCCCGGCGTATTCCGTATGCGCCCTTACCTTCAGCATCGTTCCGCTTCCTCGCCAGGACAGACTCGCCGGCGCAAAACGCCCGCTCCCTAATCCTGGTCTGCGGTGAGCGTTGCGGACAAAAGCACACCATTAATGCGAGGAATGTCTGGGGGCCGGATGCGCAGGCGTTTATCGCTCAGCTCAATAGCGGACATATCGGCTCAATATGCAGTCTGCATGCATGTGGCGCACCTGAAGCGTATGCGCGTGTGCTCCGATTAAGAGGGCCGCAGCGATGAACAGCCATAAAGTGGCGGCACTGCACCTGAAACCCTCCCGCCGTCTCGTCACCGCCGGGGTGCTCTTTCTGGTCGCTCTGGCGGTGAGCCTGTTTCGTCCCGCGCCGCCCGTTACCGACGACGGTGTCTTGGGCTGGCACGGCGAGGTAAAGCGAATTTTCACGGACGGCAGTAGCCCGGTGATATCCCCGGAGGTCGAACTGACACTTTCAGCGTCGGGTGCGTTGACCGTCACCACTCCTGGAAATGTGCATGAAACTTACCGGCTCGACGGCATGTCGCTCAGCCGGGCGGACTTTTTCCAGCGGCTGCGGGATGAAAAAATCGTATGCCTGACCCTTCAGCCCGGCGGAACGGGTCCGGTACTTAAGGATATTCGGGTGACAGACCCTGTTGCCCGTATTGTTCCGGTGACCGGCAGTGCCTGCTCAGCCAGTTTGCGTGATTTCAGGCAGTCAGAACCCGGACAGGAGAACCAACATGCAGGATAACCGTTCAATTCTTGAGGTCGATGAGCTGGCAGAGGATGAGCTCGTGCGCGGCCTGCTGGATACGTCAGGCGTGACCGAAAGGTTGGCACGTCCGGACGTGACGGAAGTGGCCATCAACCGCCCGGGCGAAATCTGGACAGAAACGCGCGAAAAAGGCTGGGTGCGGGAGGATGCGCCCTGGCTCACGCTGGAAAAGTGCAAGTATCTGGTGAATACCCTGGCGGTTTCTAACTTTCGCCAACTGACCATCACCTCACCCATTAAAACCGTGGAGCTGCCTGACGGCGAACGCGCCCAGTTGGTGATACCTCCGGCCTGTGAGCGTAACACGGTTTCCATGACGTTTCGTAAACCCTCGCTGGAGCGTTTTACGCTGGAAGACTATGCCGCCAGCGGGCGTTTTGATAAGGCTAACCGCCAGGCACACCGTCAGACGGTGCTGGCCGACTGGCAACGCGAGCTGAAACAGCTTATCCGTGACCGGCGGTTTACGGATTTTTTCAGAATGGCCGTGGCACGCCGGCTTAATATCATCATCTTCGGGGGCACCGGCTCCGGTAAGACCACGTTTGCCAAAGCGGTAGTGGATGTTTATCCCTGCGAATGCCGGCTTCTGACCATTGAAGAACTCAATGAGCTGAAGCTTCCGCTGCACCTTAACCATGTGCACCTGCTTTACGGTGATTATGTCACGCCGAAAGAGCTGGTGGCCTGCTGTATGCGAATGAAGGGCGATCATATCTTCCTGGCCGAGCTGACCGGCGATGAAGCCTGGGACTTTATGGAAGTGCTCAACACCGGCCATCCCGGCACTATCACCACGGCACACGCCAACAGTAGCGCGGAGGGCTATGCGCGAATTACCGGCCTTATCAAACAGTCACGGGTGGGTGCGGGTCTCGATATCGAGTACATCGAGCGCCGCGTGCGTACCTCATTCGATGTGGTGATGTACATGGAAGGCACTGAAATCCTGGATGTCACCTACGAGCCGGAAATCAAGCTGGCCCTGTTAAACGGGGCGTCGCTTGAAATGGCACTGAACATGGCGCGGGAGGCCGCATGAAACGCAACCTGACAATCTGTCTGATTATCCTGGTGATGATGGCCGTGATGTTTATTTTCGGTCTGTATGCGGGCGGCTGGTTCTGGCTCAGTGTGACCGGGTATCAAAACCTCTCCCCCACGCTGATGACACTTATCAATCAGGGGGGGATCCACTCCCTGAACGATAAGGCAAAAGAAATGCTGCCGTGGGCGTGGTGTATTCCTCTGGCACTGGGGTTTCTGCCCGCCGGGTTAGGGCTGTTTATCTGGCTGGGGTTAAGCAGTAAACACCGCAGCCTTCACGGGGATGCACGCTTTGCCACGCGTCACGAAATTCGCAAAGTCTGGTATACGGAGAGCGAAAAATGAGCCTGCATAAGAAAAAAGATAAAGACGTGCCGCCTGGCTGGGCCTGGGTTGGCGATAAGTTGCTCCAGCAGGAAATTGTGGAATTTCCTGCGCTGCTCCTGGGGAAAGACCCCTATTCAGACCACTTTATCGCGGCCTATGGTCAATCCTACCTTATGCTGGCTGCACCGCCGGCCAGTGGTAAAGACGTGGGGATCGTGACGCCCAATTTGCTGCAATATCCACACAGCATTGTGTCGAACGATATCAAATTTGAAAGCTTTCACGATACGGCAGGATTCAGGGCGGCATGCGGGCAGAAGGTTTACCGCTTTTCGCCTGGTCTGCTTGAAACGCATCATTGGAACCCGTTTCGGATTATTAACACTGACTCACTTTACCGGTTGGGCGAACTGCGCTCGATGGCGGCTTCTCTGTATATCCCCGATAACGAGAAAAACGCCTCATGGTTCCAGAATGCCTCCAGTATCTTCGTGGCGTTGGCGCTTTTCCTCATTGAATCAGAGGGCGAATATCCGCTTTCACTGCCACAAATGTACGAAATCGTTTCACTGGGTACGCAGTTGGGAAGCTGGGTGCAAAAGCAAATTGATGAACGTAATGGTCAGGGGCGTCCGCTGTCCGATGAAACGGTGCGTGAGCTGAATGCTGTGATTTCAGCCACGAAAGCCAAAGAATTTGCCACCCTGCTGGATTTTATCACGCGCCCACTGAAGGTTTATGGCGAAAAAACCGTGGCCCTGGCCGTGACCGACAGTGACAACTCGGTGGATAACATCGATTTCAGCCGGCTGAGGGAAGAGCCGACCACTATTTATTTTTGCGTAACGGAACCTGAGCTGACGAAGTTTGCACCGTTGATGAACCTGTTCTATTCACAGGCCATCCGGGCCAACAGTAAGGTGCTGCCCAAGCATGGCGGCCACTGCGAAGACGGGTCTTTGCGTTTCAAGTACCAGGTGCTGTTCATGATGAATGAATTCGCCATCATGAAGCGCATGGAAGTGATGGAAACTGCACCGGCGCTGACGCGCGGTAACGGCCTGCGATACGCCATTTTCTTCCAGAATGAAAATCAGGTCTGTGCCAGCGACTGTTACGGCAAAGAGGGCGGCAAGGCCCTGATGGGAACGTTTCAAAATGAAGTGGTCTTCGCGCCGGGCGATATCAATGTGGCGACGGAATACAGCAAGCGGCTGGGAAACCGAACCGTCCGGGTGCCTTCGGATAACACCAATATCTCTGAGGGGCAGCGCCGGTCAAAAGGCCGCAACTGGTCGTTGCAGCCACGCGCGCTGATGTTACCGCAGGAAATTGACGAACTGCCCTACGATGATGAACTGATTTTCATGGCGGCGACCAATAAGACGCCGGGCATGAAAATCCGCGCCAAAAAGATTAAGTGGTACGAGGAGAAAATCTTTCAGGAGCGCGTTAATCGCGAGCGCTATCCGTTGCCCCCTGTACCTGTCGGCAATGTGGATCGTCTTAAAGGGCTGGTCAAATCGGTGATACAACCTAACAAAGGCGTCAAGCTCGCAACACCGCAGGGTGATGATATCCGCCATGAAGACGCCCGCCGTGTTAGAGCTGATGTGCCAGAACTTAATCGCAGCAATCCCAAATGAATTTCAGCAGATATTCACCACTGAAAGAGATTGGAGAGGTAACCACATAATGAAAATAAAGCCGATCAGTCACCGCCGTTTAGCTGAACTGCGAACCAATGCAGATCGCATGGTTGAAATGAAGAGTCCGGTTGCTGATAACGTTTTTTGGTCTGATTTCCAATCCGCTATCGTCGAATTACAGGATTTTCGTGCGGTACAACGGGTCATTATCCCTGAAGATTTACATCCAGACACGGCAAAACTCGTCATTGATTTTGCTTCTGCGCTGGCGGATAAGCTGCATAAAGCGGAAATAAAATATGGGTATTCCGATAAATGGAAAAATAAATACTGGCAGGACGGCTGCTTAAAAGCCTTTCACGAACACCTCACAAAAGGCGACCCGCGTGATGTGGCCAACTACTGCATGTTCATGTGGTATCACGACTGGTCTACAACGCCTTTGCCGGAATAAGACTTATCGCACAGGTCAATGATTTAGAGATGCTGCCTCAGAAAGTAAGAAATTGATGTTCACATCCACGCCCCATTAATACCCCTTCTAAGGATATCCAAATGAAAACAACCGCATTTGCGGTGGTCATGCTGTGCCTGACTGCCTGCACAACGCTGCCCGCTAAGGCGGATGAAGCCTGCAACATGACCCTGTGTATGTGGGGAAAAGTCTCCGGCTCAGACAGTGACGGATGCCAGAGTGAGATAAAGAAGTTTTTTAAAAAACAGGTCACGAGTAAAGGCTCATTTCTGCCCGACCACACCGCCGATGCCCGTAAATCCATGCTGCAAAAAGAATGCCCGGCCACGATGGCGCCGGCGCAATTCATTAACGACATCATCAGCAAATTTGGGCGTCTGAAGGGCTGAGTGCAATTTCAACAGACAGGCTAATCAGGGAAGACCTGACAAGGGGAATATTATGACACTCGGCAAAAGGAAAAAAATGTGCATCAAACGGATCCTTATTTCCGGGCTGGTTGTCCACTCACTGGTGGGGTGTAGTACAGCACCCGGTGAGCTGACTCAGCCCAAGGGGGACTGGGTTGATTTTGACCCTGCCCCCGCTCAGCTCGTGTTGACTAACACCGCAGGCAGTAAAAAAGGGGACGTGGTTCCCAACCACCGGGATGCAGTAAGCATCACCCCAGACGCAGGAATGCCTCAGATATCCAGACAGGCAACCGCATCAGATAAAGAAGGTTTTGTCACCGTCAGCGGGAAGCGCGTCCCCCTTTATAGGGCGCTGCGCACCATCGTGCCTGCATCATGGGAAGTACAACTCTCGCCGGACGTTGCCCAGACCTTCAGAGGCACGCTGTCGTGGGAAGGTAACGATCAATGGACTTATGTTCTCAGGAAGGCACTCAGCACGGCACAGCTGACGCCGGTAATCAGTGAACAGAAAAAGACGGTCTTGGTTAAATTTGCTACGCCAATAACAGTGAAAACCCCGGTGGCTACACCTCTCACGCCAGTCACAAACCGTGCTGCTCCGGATGTGAAAACGGTACCTCCGAAGAAATTATTCAGTGGTGTTGTCCTCACGCCGCCAGTTGTCCCGGTCATTGTACCGCCGTTTAAGGCGGACACCATGAACAAGCGACTGTTGCTACCCGCGTTACCTGTGAAGCCCGTCCTGCCTGTCAGGCCCGTATTACCGGTTAAACCTGCCGTCAGAGTCTGGACCATGGCAAAAGGCAGTACGCTCCGACAGGGCTATGAACAGTGGGCGATGGCTGAGCGGTGTTCCGGGCCGAACGGCAAATGGAGCGTCCGGTGGGACAGCGTAACGGATTACCCGATTGACTACCCACTGAGCTTTACCGCATCAGATTTTGAGGCCGTAACCGCCCAGCTCTTTAACCTCTATCGTCATGCACAGGTTCCTCTCTTAGTGAGTGGTTACCGCCAACAATGCCTGATAGTCATCAGCGACGGGAAATAAATATGCTCAATAAAAATACACTTGCAGTGCTGGTTAGTGTAATGACAGTACTGCTGTCTGGCTGCGCCTTCGAACGCATAAATGACGTTAACCGGTCCGCCGGTGTTACGGCGGATAAAGCCTCCGACCTTATCCGCCAGGCGAGTGAGAATCGCCCGGTGGTGCAGTTTCAGAACAGCCAGTACGTCAGTCCGGTGCCGCTGCCGGCCCCAAAGTATAATGCGCCCCGTGAGGTCGTGAACTGCAACATGCCTTACCGGGCCAAGACGCCGCAGGACATCTGGCAGTTTAGCCAGGATATTGCAACGGTTTGCCACATCCGGACGCGGGTCACGCCGGATGCTGTTTCGGTTCTCAGCGATCAAGGCACCGAAAGTGGTTCACCGACACAACGCCTGGCCCAGGTGCCATCCCCGGCGCTTTCTGCCAACGGCCAAATGCGCCCACTGGGGGAATTCGGGACCGGCGCACCTGCTGCGACAGCTTTCTCCGGGGGCGGTGAGGCTTCACGTAAATTCTCTGATGTGAGCTACAGCGGAAATCTCGGGGGACTGCTGGATATTGTGACTGCCCGTCTGGGCATCTCCTGGAAATATGAAGATGGCATGGTGACCTTCTTTTACCTGCAAACGGCGCGGTTCGATATTGAACCTTCGGATGCCAAATACACGCTGACCGGCTCAGTGGTCAGTGGCGTCACCAACAGCAGCAGTACAGACAGCGGCGGTCAGAACGGTGGCGGTCAGGGTGGCGGGAACAGCGGAGGCGGGGTCTCAGGCGAAAGCGGCACTAATCTGCAATCAACCGTGGCGATGGGTAACGATCTCTATGCCGATCTCAAAACTACGGCAGAAAGCATGCTGACGCCGAAAGTCGGGCGGCTTGATCTGAATAAAACCACCGGTACGGTGGTAGTAACCGATGTACCGGTGGTAGTAAAACGCGTTGGCGAGTACCTGACCACGGAGAACACCGCACTAAGCCGGCAAGTAAACCTGAAAGTGGTGATCTATAGCATCAACAGCGATACCAGCGACGCGGTGGACCTGAACTGGAACGTTATCTATCAGACGTTATCCAGTAAGTACGGTATTAATCTTGCCGGACCGACCAGCTCCACGGCCGATGCCGGGTCGCTCAGTTTCTCCGTGCTGGATACCGCCACCGGTGCGGCAAAACAGTTTGCCGGGACGTCATTCCTGTTTGATGCTTTGTCAAAACAGACAAAAGTGGCCGATGTGCGCACCATTCCGTTAATGACGACCAATATGGCCTCAGCCTCAGTAGTCGTTGGGCGTCAGATTGCTTATCTCAAGAGCACGACCAGTACGCCTTATGTCAGCGGAAACAGCACTATTCCGTCTGTCACCCTGACGCCGGGTTCGGTGACGACCGGCACCAATATTACCATTTTCCCGAAAATTCTCGCAGGTGATAACCGCATGATGCTGAACATGTTCCTGAACATTTCCAGCCTTATCAGCATGCGTAAAAGCGGGGAAGGGGATAACCAGATTGAAACACCGGAAGTTGATTCTCGCTCGGTACCACAACGTGTCTGGCTCAAACCGGGCCAAACCGTGGTTATCAGCGGGCTGGAGCAGAATGTGGACAACGCCAGTAAACAGGGGATGGGGTCGCCTGACAATATGGTCACCGGCGGTGGCCGTTCCGGCGAAAAAACGAAACAGTCATTCGTTATCACCGTCACGCCTTATGTCGGATAAAACCTATGAAGACAAAAATCAGAAAGCCCGTCTCTGCGTCGGAGGCTGACCATATCCACGTCCTGACGTTTCATCAGCGCAGGTTTGTGGTCGGCCTTACCTGGCAGACGATACGTGCGCAACGCAACCCCATGAAAGAAATCCGTCGTGTCGGAAAAGAGCAGGGGCTGGATTTGGTGGCCGTTCGCCAAAGTGACAGTATTCAGGCCGGTTTTGCACCCCGAACCAGGCTCCGCCTTCGCGGTGCCTATTCCCTCACGGTGGCGTTGGCTTCCTTACTGGAGGGGTGCTGTATTGCCGTCGTTGCGCTCGGCGAAGACACCAAGGGTAATGCGCAGTTTACCCTGATGGGGAAAACGGAGCGCGGGGGGATCCACCCCTATTCGGACCGCATTTACACCGCCGAAGAACTCCAGCAGCGCATTATTGACCTGAAGGATCAGCTGCGGGGCAGTAAGGGAAACATGAATATCCCCGTTCACGGCGACCCGGCTTTCTCCTGGGTCACCACCCCGCTTGACCTCGGGGTACTGCTCGCGCCGTCTAATCTGTCCAAAAACTTCAAACTTCGCCCGCTGACGTGGGGAATGACGCGTGGGCAGCTCATCGCGACGGGTGTTGCAGTGGCCGTGGCACTCGTTGCGTTGATGGTGTATTGGCATCTTGAAGGGGAACGGGAAGCGGCGGCAAGGCAGGCAAGTCTAAGAGAAATGACGCGGCAGGCCGAACTCAACCGGCAGGCCCGCTATAAGACCGCGCTGGAGGGATTGCGGCATCCCTGGATAGACCAACCGTCAGTGACCACCTTTATTACACATTGTCGCGAGGGGCTTGACCGGGTGCCCATTTCCATTAAGGGGTGGATATCGACGGTCGTAGTGTGTACGCCCACGGATATCAGCGTGCAGTCCGTGCGCAGAACGAACTCGGCGGCCACGACGGCGCAATATGTTCAGGCGGTTAAGACGTTGTTTGGCGTCACCGCCGTGTTTAATTTTCAGAACAGCAGCCTGACCTCCTTTTCTCTCCCGCAGACATTACCGCCGGAAGGTGATGATCCGATGGTGCCGGTAGGCGAGCGGCTGATGAACTTCATCTCGCTGTTTCAGGCACTGAATATTGATCTGTCCGTCTCGGCTGTACCGATAAAGAAAGCGGAAAAAAATAAGCAGGGTGAGGATATGCCGCAACAGGACTGGCAGACGTACACCTTTTCCGCAGAAACGGACATTCCTCCGCAGCAGATTTTCACCGGTAACAGTTATACGGGCATCCGGCTTTCGAGTATCACCCTTGCGGTGAACAGCGCCGATGGTTCACTCCGATACAAAATATCAGGATCACTTTATGGAAAACCTTAAATACGCCGTGTTGTTTCTCCTGACGTGCGGCTTCGCGCATGCGGATCAGGATGTCAAAACGGTGGGGGACCTTGACCATTTACAAAGCGGACGCGTGTTTTATGACGCGCAGACCGCCTTTAACCGGTCAAAAATGGCGGCAGGGCAGGCGGAGACCGGAGTAGTGCCGGCGGCACCCGCTGGGGCAATTCCCGCCGCTTCCGGAAGCCCCGCTGTCACGCCATCTGTTCCTGTGAACACACTGCCCACCCTTGAAAAAGTCGTGGGCAGTGTGGCGACGCTCAATTTTGGTGACGGAACGTCATCGATGGCCAGAGTCGGCGACAGTATTCAGGGTGGCTTTACGGTGAAGTCAGTCTCAATGCGCGGGGTGGTTATCCGCCGCAGTGCGGATGGTCATGAATTTACACTCAATTAAGGGGTTCCTTATGAATCTGAGCGAAAACACACATACGCTGCTCCCCCTGTCGCAGCTGCTTTCAGGACGTGTTTTATCAGCGGCTGTCAGGGAAAATATTCGCCTGATACGAGAGGACGGGACGCAGGGGCTGTGTCTGTATGTTCTCAATGAGCTTGACCAAAACACAGAGTTTTTTGAGGTTCGCGAATCGTTGCGCAGTCAGGGACACGAAACCACGGTGAAGTGGTGCGACCGCGAAGACCTCGAAAAAATTACTCAGCAGTTCAGTGCCGAAGATGAGGCTATTGCTGGCAGCAGCGATTTTCAGAACCTGAATCTCAGTCTTATTGAGGAGGCCGTGGGTCTGCGCGGTTCAGATATACACGTCCGTATCGAGAGCAAGTACACGCGTGTTCTGTACCGCATCGACGGTAATCTGCGTCGTATGCGTACCGAGTCGGTGGAATGGGGTACGCGGCTGATGAATGCCCTGTTCAATTCCATGTGTGAGGAGCAAAGCCATACATCGCTCAGTTATACCGAACCCTGCGATGCCCGCGTGCGTGAGGAGTTCGTGAATAATTTTGGGTTGAGTACCTGCCGCTTCGCCAGCCGTCCGGGTGGGCAGGGACGGCTGGCCGTTGCGCTTCGCCTCGTTAGCCGGCGCAAAAAGAGCCTGCACTTTGAAGAGTTAGGACTCATGCCCCCGGAAGAGACCACTCTTCGCCGGACGCTCAGCAGCTCGGGCGGCACGTTTTATAGCGGACCCACCGGACACGGTAAATCTACGGTGTGCCAGTGTTCAGCAGAATTCCTGGCGGCGGAGGATCCTGGTGAAAACTTCATGTCAGTGGAAGACCCGATTGAGTCGCCGATAGAGGGGCTTTTCCAGACACCCCGAGGTAAGCAGACATTTGGCGAGGCCATCCGCAATTTGCTCCGCATGGACCCTGACCGGCTCTACATCGGGGAGATCCGTGATGCGGACAGTGCCATTGCCACAATAGAGGCAATACTGACCGGTGTCCCTGCTATAACGACCACCCATACCAACACCCCGGTGGACATTCTTCAGCGACTGAGAAAGTTTGGGGTTGAGTTAGACCTGCTGTTTGATCCCACGATTATCTCCGGCCTCGTTGGGCTGCGCCTGGTGCCGCTGCTGTGTCCTGAATGCCGGGTGCCCTGGGCTGAGGGGCGGGAAAGCGTGAGTCCGTACATGCGCGATCTGGTGGAAACCTATGCGGGCAACGAAGGGATTTACCTGCGTAAGCCGGACGGATGTGACTGCTGCGGCCAGAGCGGCATCAAGGGCAGGATCGGCGTCTTTGAGGTCATTGAAACCGACAACGAATTTATGCGGCTGTATGCCGATAAAGGCAAGCTGACCGCCTATCTCAACTGGATGTCGAAAGGGGGCGTCACGCTGTGCGCGAATGCGACCCGGCTGATTAAAGAAGGGCGCGCGGATCCGGTCTGGGTTCATCGCCGTATTTGTAATCTTGACCGGGACGCCAGGCTGAAGACGGGGGGGAGTTATGAATAGGATCGCACGCTTTATTTATCAGGCCACGTTTAACGCGCGGGACCGTATTGAGATTTATGACGATTTCCGGCAATACCTGCTCGATGGCCGTTCCGCAGAGGAAACCTTTCAAAAACTCATTGATAACTACAGCCGGCGCGGGAAAAATCCGGGCGACCCGGTGGCGCAAATCCTTCAGGAGTGTAGCGACAATCTCGCTGCCGGATTTGGGCTCGCCGGTTCCTTACGTGAGTGGTTCCCCGACCAGGAGCTGAGCATCATCGAGTCATGTGATATTTCGGGAAACCCTCAAGATGGTTTTCTTAATGCGATGGGTATTGCGGATGGCACTGCGCGAATACGGCGTGTGGTCAAAGCAACGTCAATGATTTCGGGTTATCTGCTGATGCTGTCTGTGGGGGTGGTGACACTGTTTTGCGTGATGCTCGTCCCGGTGATCATGCAGGCCGTGCCGCTCAGCCAGTGGAACAGCTTGCAGACGGGCGTGTACTACTTCTACCTGTCGATAACACAATACTGGTGGGCCATTATCCTTTTACTCGGCGGCTCGGTGTCGCTGACGGTCTTTTCATTACCCCGACTGACCGGGCGTCTGCGGTATTTTTTGGACCGCTTCCCCCCGTGGTCGATTTACCGACGCATACACGGGGCGGCGTTTATCATGAACGTGAATGCGATGTTTTCTGCGGGGATACCGATGCGTGAGGCTATCCGCAGCATGAAAGACTCCACCCGGTCGGCCTGGCTGTATGAGCGCTTAGATGCCCTGGAAAGAGCGATTCCCAACGGTGAGATGAACCTCGGACAAGCGCTGGACGTCACCGGCTACGACTTCCCGGATGAGCGGGCCATTATTAAGCTACAGAGCCTGTTTGAAACCAAAAACAGTGAAGGTTCGCTGAAACGCTTTGCCGACAGCTGGCTGGAAAAAACGGTAGACGACGTTGAAAGAACCGGCGACAGAATGCGGATAGGCAGTCTGTTGCTGTGTGCCGCTTTGGTGGCGGCACTGGTCCTCATTATGTTCAGTCTTATACAGAAGGCTTTCTTCTTTAATTAGTCCGCTCGCCCCTCCCCTTCACTGTCCGGGGAGTTCTGAAGTCCTCAATTCGATTTTACACATTCCCGCAGGGTCTTCCTGCGCTCATAAGTTACGTCTGAAATAAAAGGAAAGATGAAATGAAATACATGAAAAAAGGTATCTCCAATATTACCGATTCCATCAGTGCACTGGGCATTACGATTATCCTGATTGGCCTGGTTCTGGCTGCGGTGGCGGTGGCGTACTTCAAACTGAACAGCACGAACGAAGTCACTTTGCTCACCACCGTCATCAGTGAAACGCGTAACTTACGGAACTCTGACGGGTATGGTACGGCGGACTACGTGCCCGCACTGGTGGCCGGTGGGAGTATTGCCCGAAACTACAACGTTACCAATGGCAAGATTTATAACAAGGCCGGGGGACTGGTTGCGGTAAACGGTAATGGTCTGGGCTTCACCGTGGTAGATAATGCACTTCCCCAGCGTGACTGTGTGAAAGTCGCACAAAGCATCGGGACGGCCGATATGGCATCAACTAAGGTGAATTCCACCACCATCACCGGCGAAGTGACCGCCGCCGATGCCGCTACCGCCTGCGTGGATGGCGATAACACTCTGACGTTCACCACCAAATCCTAATCTCACCCTCTCGCCTCGCACTGGGAAACATCATGACATTCACTACGCTCCGGGAGTCGGACTTTATCGATCTCTATCTCGGCGAAGATTACGCGGAAATCAAAGGACTGGTCGGGGGAGCCGGGCTGTTGGTGCCCGTCCCCGACAATCTGGCCGATGATGCGAAACAGTTGCATGAGCTTTGCATTGCGCGACATGTTGAAACGGGGCGCAGTGAATTTTCCTGTTTTTATGACTCCCGCCTGTACCGTGTCACCGTCTCGCATGATCTCTTCAACCGGACGAGTCTGGTGCTTCGTCAGACGCCGGCGGACATTCGCGCGTTTGCCGACGTTCCGCTCAGTACCCCCCTGCGCCGTTCCGTTGAGCTGCCGGGTGCCGCCGGCCTCTTTCTGATTGCCGGTGAAATGGGCTCGGGCAAAACCACCACGGCGGCCTCGGTGCTCCAGCACCGGATTGCCCTCACCGGGCACCTGGGCGTCGCGATTGAGGACCCGCCGGAAACGATGCTTCAGGGGCGGCACGGGAAAGGGCGTTGTATTCAACTGGAGGTCCGGGAAAACGAGGGCTACGCCAGTGCAACGCGTAAAGCCTACCGCATGGGGGCATCCGCTTTCCTGCTTGGTGAAATCCGCGATGGTGCCACGGCACATGAGGTGCTGAAGGCGTCGCTGAGTATGTTTGTGGTGTCCACCATCCACGCCTCATCGGTCACCGAGGCGCTGGAACGTTACACGATGTTCTGTGAAGAACTCAGCCCGACGGCCAAAGCAAACATTGCGAGCACGCTCTTTGTAGTTGCACACCAGACCCTGCGGATTAATCCAATGAGCAATCAGCGGCACGTTGATATTACGGGGTTTAACCTTCGCAACACGCCGATGGCGGGCACGATTAAGGCCAAAATCGCGGCAGGCAGCTTCCAATCTCTTAGCGACCCGTTTTCTGCCATTACTTATGATTTTAAGGAGTAAATCGTGAAAACCTTAAAAAAAGGCGTTGTGGAAATTACCGACGGCCCGCACGGAGTGGGGACGTTGAACTTCGTTATCCTGCTTATCGTAGTCGCAGTGGCAACCTATCTTATGGAGAAAGGATCGCTCACAGATCCCCTATCGGCGTGCACCCTCAACACACACTCAGTGACGAGTCCTGATAATAATAGTTTGTCTTTGGCCCCCAAGACTCTGAGAGCAAAACCATGAAAACACTGAAACGGGGGATCGCGCAAACCACCGATGCCATTTCCGGATTAACCATTGTGGGCGCTATCCTGGTTGTTTTGCTGATCCCGCTCAGCCTGTGGGCGGCGGAGGTGTACCGCATGAATGTTGCCGCCGGTCAGGCGAATACTGTACAGAAAGCGGTGAATCGTTATATCGCAGATCAGCAGGCCACCATCGCGGCGGGCAGCAGTCCGTCATCCGCCTATACGCTGACGGTGCCCATGCTGGTAACGGCGGGCTATCTACCGTCCGGGTATTCCTCCTCGAATACCTATACTGCGACGTACCGGACACTCATTTTTCAACCGACGGCGAACAAGTTCCATACCATGACGTTCCTGACCGGGGGGACTGCGTTGACGCTGAGCCAGGCCCGCAAACTCGCCAGCTATATCGGTGCGGCTGGCGGGTACATTCAGAGCGGCGTCGCTAAAGGTGCGCTGGGCAGCTGGCAGGAGAATCTGTCGGCCTTTGGTGGCTATAACCCCGGTGATGGCAGCGTGGTGATCGCCGGCTTTTACTCCAACGGAGCGTTGGTAAACGACTATCTCTACCGCCACAGCGTAGCAGGACATCCCGAACTCAACACCATGGGCACAACGCTGAATATGGGCGGCAATAACATAACCAGTGCAAACAACGTGGGTGCCAACAACGGCAATTTCTCACAGACGGTCAATGGCCAGACGCTGAATGCGTCCGGGGATGTGAACACTGCCCGGCTGACAGCGCAGCAGAGTGTGCAATCTAACGGCTGGATCACCGCCAACGGCAACATAACCTCCAACAGCAGCATTGCCGCCGCCGGAAACATCACAGCCGGCAGCAACATCACGGCTAACGGCAACCTGACGGCTAACAATGATGTTATCGCTAACGGTACGCTTCGGGGGAACAATGACCTTGTGTTGGGAGGCGTTATGAAACTGGGACAAATCAATACAGCGGGCACTTACTGTGATACCTGGGGTGCGATAAGCCGCGATGCGTCCGGAGCCATACTTTCCTGCCAGTACGGTGTGTGGAAATCAGCAGGCACAAACAAAACAATAGTACGAACAGGGAGTGCGAAAACCGTCGCATCTGTATCTTGTGCGAATAACGAAACCCTACTGGGTGGCGGTGGTTCGTGTGATACAGGGTCTGACAACAGACTAAAATGGAGTGCTCCTTCAGGCAATGGATGGAGTGCTGCCTGTCCTGATGTCACCACCTATGCCTATGCCATTTGTGCACAGAATTAATTATTCCCTACCCCGGTAAGCCCCAACTTTATAAGCCGTAAAACGGTTAGTGACATCGCTGCCAATCCGGTACGGATGCCCGCTGCCCGATAAGAACCCTATCTATTTCTGTCTATTAAGGTGAGAAATGAAATCCTCTCTCTTCTTTACTGCGGTGCTTTTAGCCGTGGTCAGTATCCTGTTGTCGATTATTACGGATGCGCAAACAGAAAACATCGCGGTAGTGACCCAGGAACAACAGGCCGCTCAGTTCCTGAATTACGTTGATGCATTCAATGACCTCTATACCTCGGGTACACCTGCTGATGGTGACGTGGCGACACGTATTACCCTGCCCGCCTGGCAACCACGCAACAATCAAATACAGCTGCGTGTCAGCGGGGGAACGGGTTATGTCTTTACCCCCTCAACGCCGGGATTATTCGCGCTGCTGATGCAGGAGACTGAAAACAGTTCCCATTTCGGTCTATCAGATGTCACGGGTATCAATACACCCGCCGGGAGGCTTGCCCGACCCGGTTTCGTTCCCACCGGATACGTCGTTTATGTGAGGTAATATGTTGGTGACAATAACTGCTGTATTGCTGTTCTCCCTGATGCTGGCCTTTAACCTGCCCGCGTTATATCAGCGCGCCAGACTCATCGCTGCCGAATCCTGTGAAAGTACAGCACAGTATCCGGCAGCGGCACGTGTGCGGCCATGGCGGGCTATGTTTTTTTTGTGTGGCGGCGTGCTGCCTGTCTGGATGCAAAACCATGATTGGATGTTGGCATTGTTCGTCCTGCTGTTGGGCAGCGCGGCGTACATTGACAGCGTGACGAGATGGGTGCCAGACGTGCTCATCTTTCTGCTTTCCTGGGTAGCACTCACCGCTTGCCTGCCGGGCTCTCCCGATGCGCAGCCTGTGTTTGCCGGTGCCGCCGTGATGCTCATCCCTGCCCTTGTGCTCAACCTAATTACGATGCGTCGTGGGCAGTTGCCTGCGCTGGCTTCGGGAGATGTGTACGTGCTGGTATCGACCGGTGCCTGGCTGACACCGCAGGCCTCCGCCTTCTGCCTGGCCCTTAGTCTTGTACTGACCACTGTAGTGAGCCGATTTTCACGTGGGGTACCGTTTATCACCCTGCTCTATCCTGCTTTCGTGGTGGTGTGGCTATGCGGCGTCTGCTCCTGATGATGTTCTGCCTGTTCCTGGCGATGATCTCCGGGAGGGTGCAGGCGGCAAGGGTTTCCCCGGAGATGGTTCACTGCTTTCACGAAGCGGGAATGAAATTTAGCGTGGACTGGCGGCTGTTGTGGGCCATCGCGGAGGTGGAAAGCGGCTTCAATCCCGTTGCTATTGGGCTTAATATCCGAAATGGCAAGGTGCTCAGTGAAGATATAGGCGTCATGCAAATCAACTCATCTTGGCTACCGACGCTTAGGGGCATGGGTATCACGCGTGAGGTACTGCTCAGCAATTCCTGCCAGAACATCCATGTGGGAGCCTGGATACTGGCGAATAACATACGGCAGAACGGCGTCAACTGGACGTCAGTGGGGGCTTATAACGCCGGATTTAAAGAGGCGAATGAAGCGTTCAGGATGAAATATGCCCGCAAGGTTTATGACCGGTACATCGTACTAACCGGTAACTGAAACACACACGCTGTGGAGGGGGTCATTGAACAGCACATCAGGCTTTACCGAAAAAATTCGCGAGATCAACCTTTCATATCTGCTGCTGGCACAGGCGATGCTGTATCAGGACCGGGAGCCTGCCCGCTTCCGCCTGGGGATGAATGAAGAAATGGCCGACATTCTTCTGTCTGTCACCGTTCCGCAGTTGCTGACGCTGGGTGAAACCAGCCAGCTGATACTGGATTTGCGCTACACCCCTGAAGATATCCGTTTGCTGATGCAGGATTCGCGCGTGGAGGCCCTGCAAAACACCCATGCGGGTATTTTACTGGCCCGAAACAGGCTGAAACGATAATACCCTCAGATGCTTACAATCGATTAAAGGGATCTGGAAATGACACCTACAACAGAAACATCGATGCAATACAGCTTCAGGCAGGAAGAAAAACAGTTTCGTCGCATCATGCTGGACGTGCAGGAAATCTGCCCGCGCCGGTTCCGTTATGACGTCATGTTAAACATGGCGATTGTCCTGGCACAATACAGTACGGAAATCTCTGGATTTGGCCTGGCGGACCTGCTGGATTATCTGCACCGGCTGCGTGTGGGGCGGCTGTATCGCCAGGCCGGTCCGCACAAAAAAGCGGTACTTGACCATGTTATCAGCTGGCTGGAAGCTTCATACAGGCATCACGCCAGAGAAGATTACGTTCAACTGACAGGCGAGCAACGGCGACAGAGTTCTTTGCGAGCCGAAAAAGAAGCCGATGAAATGTTTGACGCTATTCGCAAAAGTGGCGCGAAAACCATCATTTTTACCGACCGGCCAATTTTCAGGTGGGAATTGCTCATCTCACTTTTACTCATGGCGGCGCTCATTGTCACCTTTGTCACAGCAGCTATATTTGGGTAGTGATGGTCACTATTATTAAAGAGATATCAGCATGTTAATCAATACCATGCCAAAAGAAGTACCCACGCAGTGTGTGAAAGTGATCCTGGCAGTGACGGAATGCGAAAGTGCCACCGGTATTGAGTTTGATAGTGTGTGCTTTTATACGCGTGCGAATCTGAATAAAGAAGCGCTTGAAGAGGCGATATCACACATTTATGGCTGCCATGATATGTTTGATTTTGAGTATGACCGTGGTTTTGGGCAGGGGGGATTCATCCTTCTTTGCGGAGGGGTAGAGCCAGGTGAATATGAAATAGAACTACCTTCCTGATGTTAGTGTCAGCCAAGCAAATTTTCTCTAATAACGGCCTATTTAACATAATGGTCATTTACCGCCCCGCGCACGAGGCACTCACACGCCTGAGCCGTCGAAAGGCGTAAAACCCCAACTTATCCTCGCTAAAAACACGTTTTTAAATGTTGCTAATTTGTAAACTAATTCTTGGTTTTCATTTTGACCTGTTTACGGGCTGAAACCCGTGTTTTAGACACTTTTCCTGGTTTGTTTACTGGCCGCTTTACTTTTCGGGCCTAACATCGAATGCAAAGGCATTTCACCCGTGTGGCATAAGGGGCGCTACGTTCGGGAATGCTTGCCGTCATTTTCTCCTGCGTCACTTTCACTTTCGAATCAGCTTCCGGTAATCGTTCCCCAGCACAACCTGTTCAGCAAGGGTATATAAACGCTGCGCGCCCTTGCTGAACAGAACGATGTTGGGGTGACGAACCGTCAGGCGATACGAAAACGAAATTGACACTGACGGAGAAACGACCATGACTATGAACCTGCATACCCAAACTACCGCCCCTAATGCCTCACAGGCGACAAGCGTATCCCAGCTTGACCCGTCAGGCTCCTCAAAACCGAAATTTTCTACAGGTAAAAACAAGCCTGATCTCTATCAGACAGTGACAGATAGCATTATCGAGGCGTTAGAGGCGGGTGTTAAGCCGTGGACGTGTCCCTGGGAACGTGTTGCAGGAATGTCAGGTTTACCGGCGAACTATGCCACCGGCACTGCTTACAGCGGTATGAATATCATGTTGCTGTGGTGCAGTGCAGCAAAGCAGGGGTTCAGTGATCCACGTTGGTTAACCTATAAGCAGGCACAGGCCGCCGGTGCTCAGGTTCGTAAAGGTGAACGCGGGACTGTGGCGATCTTCTACACAACGTTGGAGAAGGAAAATGAAGCCGGAGAGATTGACTTTATTCCTATGCTGAAAACTTTCACCGTTTTTAACGTTGACCAGATCGACGGTTTACCGCTGGCGGCGGAATGCACCACACCAACAGTAACATTTGACCCATTGCCGCAGGTTGAATCACTGATACAGCGTACCGGCGCGAAAATCACAGAGAGAGGACAGGCAGCATTTTATACCCCGACCACCGATGAAATCTTTTTGCCTGAGCGCGGCCGCTTTGCTGATGCAGCAAACTTTTACGCTACCGGCCTGCATGAACTTGTCCACTGGTGCGGCGCAAAAAGTCGGTTAAACCGTGAAATGAAGGGCGGCTTTGGATCAGAAGGGTACGCATTTGAAGAACTCATTGCAGAGCTTGGCGCGGCATTCTTAATGGCTGATTTAGGTGTGTCGGGTGAGGTTCAGCATGAAAGCTATATCGCTTCATGGCTGAAATCATTGAAAAATGACAAGCGTTTTATCTTTAAAGCGGCAAGTGCTGCCTCTAAGGCGCACCGTTATTTAATGGAAATTTAATTTCTGACCAAATTTAGCAGGGGATAACTTAAATGATAAACAACACAACAAATAAGTTGTGTTTTATCTGGTTTATGTTATCCTGTGTATGTTGGTTAAGGAGACCGTGAATGAAGTACAGTGAGTTCAGACGGTGGCTACTTAAACAAGGCGCAGAATTTGTTAAAGCGCCGGGTGGAGGGAGTCATCAGAAGGTAACGCTCAACGGGAAGCGGTCTGTATTTCCCGACCATGGTTCGAAAGAAATGCCCGAACCATTAAGAAAGAAAATAATCAAGGATCTGGGGCTTTAAGCCCCAGCCTTTTCAGACGATAAGCCGAGGAGTGCTATATGTTTAAGTTTAACTACGCGGTGAAATTAGAACTCGACGAGCCTACCGGCGCTTACATCGTCTCATGCCGTGACTTGCCACTGATGAACTCTGTAGGTGATTCCGTCGATGAGGCTCTGCTTGAAGCGGCTGACGGCATTGTCACAGCATTATCCATCGAGGTTGATGCACGCAGACCTATTCCATATGCAACAGACGCCGAACCTGGAGAGTATGTCGTTTCTGTCCCGGTATTAGTTGCAATGAAAGCGGCGCTGCATAACGCGATGATCGAGACCGGAACACGCAAAGCTGAGTTGGCTCGCAAGCTTGGGCAAAAGGGGCCACAAATTGACCGGCTGCTCGATGTCGAGCATTCATCGAAAGTGGAGACCGTTGAGCTGGCTCTTCACCAGCTGCAACGTCGCGTTGATTTGAACGTTATGCGCGATGATCATATTCAATAGCCATATCATCAGAATATCAGGTGGGGCCTTAAACTCACCTGATATTCAATGCTGTAGGTTCTAAAAACTACTCCCTGCCTTTGCGTTAAGTAGCACACGGAAAGGCTCTGAAAATCACATTCGGCAACAGCCAAACAGATGTTTCGGGCCTGTACCAGATTTTGTGTAAACGCCCGTTTGTCAGTACCCGGACATTCGCTCCGGGTACTCAATCATA
>NZ_JAEMGT010000208.1:0-3433 GCF_017655185.1 Rahnella sp. ChDrAdgB13
GGATGTGACCTTCAGAGAGGATGATTCACGGATACGCGAACAAGTGTCGACGCGAATGTTTGCCCAGTTGCGCAAGATGGCTTTGAATATCGTAAAACGCGATAAAAACAGCAAAATAAGTCTTAGGGCGCGTCGTAAAAGCGCCGGATGGGATAATAGTTATATGGAAGAATTGTTATTCAACCGCATGGATATAAAGGATATTATTCCCGATAATTTTAATGCGTAAGCCCTGGGTGGGAGCCCCATAAAAAGCATGCCTTTATTTTTTACAATATGTGATCAATGTCATATTTAAGTATGCGTTAGCACATTCAAACCGAGAAATAAATAAGTTTTATTAGGCAAATGAACATAGAGTAATTGAGGGATAGGACATAAAATTTATTCCATATTGGGTATTAATTTCATATTGCAGAACAAGAAAGCGAGAGATAAGGCATGCCAAAGATAACTAAAATCACGACGATTAGATGTAAAGAAAGATCTAATATTATTTGGGTTGAAATTTCTACCGATGAAGGTCTGATTGGCCTCGGTGAAGCATTCAGAGGTAGTGAGGCGATAGAGGCCATAATACAAAATCATCTGGGGCCTTGGCTTTTAAATCAGGATTCACGTAATATTGAATCATTGTCCAGAACGATGCTGACGCCCTACATAGGATTCCATAGTGCAAGTGCGGAAATTCGTGCCGCTAGTGCTGTAGATATTGCGCTTTGGGATTTGTTTGGGCAACGGCATGGTATACCACTATATGAAGCGCTGGGGGGAGCGTCACGAAATCGTATCGCTACGTATAATACATGCTCAGGCTATTCATTTAATTCGAATAGTAGTGCCTATAACTCCGCAGATACGCGACGTACCGTTAACTCTCAGGACGTAATGGCCGGTCCCTATGATGACCAGGTCGCGTTTATGCAAGATTCCGGGAAACTGGCTCAAAGTTTATTGTCAGAAGGGTTCAAGGCAATGAAAATATGGCCTTTTGACGTGTACTGTTCCAAAACTCAAGGGCAAATGATATCGCTGGAAGATCTTGAGGAAGGATTGACACCTTTCAAAAAAATTAGAGAGGCAGTCGGTAATAAAATTGAGATACTGTGCGAATTGCATAGTTTATGGAATGTCCCCGCTGCCGTTCGTATATGTCAAGGCTTAGAAAAATATAATGTCCTGTGGGTTGAAGATCCTATTAATAAAATGGATGATGCGAAAGCTTTAAACTATCTTAGAAATAAGGTTAAAACGCCCATCTGTGGAAGCGAAACATTGGCCGGGGTCAGCACATTTAGGGCGATGCTTGAACAATCCACCTTTGATTATGTCATGGTTGATTTATCATGGTGTGGAGGGTTAACTGAAGCCCGAAAAATAGCCGCTCTCGCCGAAAGTTACGCGATGCCCATTGCACCACATGATTGTACCGGTCCTATCGTACTATGGGCATCGTTACATTTGGCACTGCATGCTTCGACCGCAGTGTATCAAGAAGTTGTGCGGGCAAATCTTGCCACCTGGTATAAAGATTTTGTCACTGCGGTCCCTGTTGTTAATGATGGCGGAATTGATGCGCCTAAAACTGCTGGGGTTGGCGCTAAACTTCTCCCTGCGGTAAAAGAAAGGAAAGATGCTGTAGTCAGAATATTAGAGATATAATTATTTAAATATAAAACCAGTTGGGTCTAATAATTGTCACTCCTCAACTTTATTAAGGTAGAAATATTACTGTAAGACAGTAGCACACGAGATGAAAGTCTTATTTAGTATTCATAATACAACTGCATGTTTTATTTAAACTATTGCCACGACAAGTATTTTCATAAAGGTAATGCGCCATGAGTTACGTGAATGAAATGCAGGACATCAAAAAGCACAGTACACCTAAACACACAAATATACGTTGGAGTATTGTCATTATTTTATTTATTGTTACAGCCGTTAATATTGGTGACAGAACCACGTTAGCCATAACTGGGAAAGACATGTCTCAAGCATTGGGAATAAATGCAGTGGGACTTGGCTGGGTTTTCTCGGCATTTTCATGGGCGTATTGTTTAGCTCAAATACCTGGTGGTTGGCTTCTTGATAAATTTGGTTCAAAAAAAGTCTATTTATGTAGCTTGTTTTTTTGGTCATTATTCACTTTATTGCAAGGGTTCGTCAATGTGTTTAATGGCTTGGGGGCACTCATAAGCCTTACTGTTTTGTTGTTTTTGGTCGGTCTGGCTGAAGCACCAGCAATGCCGGGTAACAGTCGATTTACAGCAGCATGGTTTCCCGCTAAAGAGAGAGCCACGGCTGCTGCTATTTTTAATTCCGCCCAATATTTTTCCACGGTAATATTCGCTCCTATAATGGGGTGGATAACAGCAGATTTAGGTTGGGAAAGTGTTTTTATTTTTATGGGCATTTTAGGCATAATCATTACTGGCATCGCCTCAAAGGTCATTTATAATCCATTATCTCACCCCAAGGTTAATGCGGCTGAGATAGATTATATCAGAGCAGGTGGCGCATTAGTTGATATCGATAAAAAGTCCGAAAATTTAAATATATCAGGACCTAATCTTGGGTATGTAAAACAACTGATAACCAGTCGTATGTTGGTGGGGATTTATCTTGGGCAGTATTGTATCAGTGTTTTGACCTTTTTCTTTATCACATGGTTTCCTTTCTACCTGGCCCAGGAAAAGGGTTTAAACATCAAAACAGTCGGCCTTATTTCGGCCATACCCGCGATTTGTGGTTTTTTAGGTGGACTTACCGGTGGTGTCATTTCAGATATCATTATGAAAAAAACCAATTCATTATCAATATCAAGAAAGCCCCCCATTGTCTTTGGCATGCTGCTGTCAATGTCAATGGTATTGTGTAATTATGTTGATTCAATCTATTTAATTGTCTTCTTCATGGCATTGGCCTTCTTTGGTAAAGGTATCGGCGCCTTAGGCTGGGCGGTCATGGCAGATACAGCACCCAAAGAGATTGCGGGTCTTGCCAGTGGATTATTTAACATGTGCGGGAGTATCTCTGGTATCATTTCTCCCGTTATCATTGGTTATATCGTCCATGCTACGGGAAAATTTGAATGGGCGCTTGTTTTTGTGGCCATCCATGCCCTGATAGCAATATTAAGCTATGTTTTTTGTGTTGGCCCGATAAAACGTATGGAATTGAAAACGTTGACACCCGCTTAACGGTTTTGTTGAATAAATGGCTTTGTTGAATAAATAGATTTTATGCTGGTCATTCATGAAACCGACCAATTCCCATTACATAAAATCATGCAGTTACACAGGTTCTGTCGCATTAACGATAATGGGCCGACAGAAAGTGCGCTGCCTGTTTTTCAGGTAGCCAACAGGTAAAATTGTTCTGCAAACGACAATCCGTCACCGGCAGGATGACCATACTGCCCCTTGCGTAT
>NZ_JAEMGT010000209.1:0-1852 GCF_017655185.1 Rahnella sp. ChDrAdgB13
CGGCACCACTGGATGGTAGCCAAAGCCGCGTGCAGCTTCTTCCTGCCGGGATGTTCCGGGCGGCAGATGGTCGCCCGACCGACGCGCCCGGCTGGCAGCTGAATGCGCTGCAGGCCGCACGGGTCATGGCGGATGCCGACGCCCGCACCAACGATTTCATGTTCGATTTCGAACACCAGACCATCCACTGCGAAAAAAACGGTCAGCCGAACCCGGCTGCGGGCTGGTTTAAACAGCTTGAATTTGACCCGGAGAAGGGCCTGTTCGCCGCCGACGTTCGCTGGACGTCCCGCGCTCTGCAAATGATTGAATCGGGCGAGTATCGCTACGTTTCCGCGCTGTTTTTGTACGACTTACAGGGCAACATCGTACGCCTCATTAATGCGGCCCTGACCAATACACCGGCGCTGGACGGCATGAATGAGCTGCTCGCCGCCGCATCCCTTATTTATATAAACCAAGAGGAAACTCAGATGGACGAACAACTGCGCATTGCACTTTGTTCAATGCTTGGTCTGGCAAAAGATGCCGATGAAGCGGCGATCGCCGTCGCGCTCACCGATGCTCAGGAAAAGCTGCTCAATCCGGCCGCCTGCAGCACCTTCGCTGAACTGGTCAGCAAGAAAGACCTGAGCATTGCGGCGCTATCACAATCAACTAAAACCCCGTCCACGCCTGACCCGTCTCAATATGCACCGGTGGCCGTGGTGGACGACCTGCGTACCCAGCTTGCCGCGCTCAGCCAGAAAGTGTCTCAGTCCGAGGCTGACGCGCTGATTGAGGCTGCGCTCAGCGACGGACGCATTATTACCGGCGCGGATGAAAAATGGATGCGCGATCTGGCGGCAAAAGACATGAGCCTGTTTAAGGCCGGTCTCTCAACCCGCAAACCCAATCCCGCGCTGACCCGCACGCAAACGCGGGGGCAGGCCCCGACCGAAACTAATGCGGCGGCGTTGTCTGTTGATCAGAAAAAGCTGCTCGGTTCGATGGGCCTGGGCGATGACTACCTGACTGAGAAGGAGAAAACGTCATGACAGCAACCACCACGCCACGCAATACGTTCTGGCGGGATTGCATTCTGACGCCTGTCCCGGTGGCGAAAGGCGAAAGCATCCCTGAAGGGGCCATCGTCTGTGTTAATGCCGACGGTTACGCCGTTAATGGCAAAGCTGATACGACGCTGAAATATGCCGGTTGTGCGGCGGAGTCCGTAGACAACAGCGCAGGTGCGGACGGCGACACCGCCGTGAATGTGCGTGCCCACAAGGCATTTCGCTGGGATCAGGATGGCACCATTACTCAGGCTAATCTGCTTGGACGGGCTTATATCCTGGACAACCAGACGGTGACGGCCACGGACGGCAGTGCGGCGGCAGAAGGGAGCGAACCTGCAAAAGAGGCCGCTTACAGCAAGGCCGGGACGATCGTCATGATTGATGACGACGGCGTCTGGATTTACTGAACATAAGGAATACCGAAAATGGCAGAAGTGAACAAAGCCACGCTGGATGTGCTGTTTCTGGCACTGAGAAAAAGCTTCAACGATGCGCTGATGCGTGCAAACCCGACCTGGGATCAGATTGCGACCCTCATCCCGTCCACCACGGCGGCTAACTATTACGCCTGGATGGAGCAGTTCCCGCAGCTGCGTAAATGGATTGGTGACAAGGCTGTTCAGCGTCTGGAACGTCAGGATTACGTCGTACCCAATGATGATTATGAAGCGACGATCAACGTCAAGCGTAACCACATTGAAGACGACCAGTTGGGAATTTATCCGACGTCGGCAGCAGGCTACGGCACCACCGCCGCCAACTGGCCGGATAAGCTGATTTACGACCTGATTAAT
>NZ_JAEMGT010000210.1:0-2748 GCF_017655185.1 Rahnella sp. ChDrAdgB13
CGCTACAGGATCGGGAATGTGGTGATCTGATCCTGATTACGGCCAAAAGTTCGATTTATTCAACAAAGCCGTTACAGTTTCCAATTCATCCAAGAAATTAAAAATGAGCACCATTGCTCTGAAAGTCTTACCCGCTGTGGCTTCCCACTATTAAGTGACGAACGTGACAAAATTTTGGACGGTTCCCGCTTACAACCCCGAGTACGGTCAGTCGCGAAAATGGATAGCGCACGCGCCCTTGTTGCCAAAGGATGGGGAATAGCTCTGGTCAGCCGCGCCATGAGCGTGTCGCGTGCGCAACTATCACTGCGGGTAAAGCGTTCTGCCGACTGGCAGGACAGGCGTTGTAACCGGCGTAATGACGAAGCAGACGCTGAAATACTGTCGGGTATCCTCGATATCATCAGCGATATGCCGAGTTATGGCTATCGCCGCGTGTGGGGCATCCTGCGTAAGCAACGTCGTACTGAGGGGCTGAAGCCGGTCAATGCCAAACGACTTTACAGGATCATGAGCGAGCATAATCTGCTGTTACTGCATGACAAACCAGAGCGGCCGACGCGTGAGCATAAAGGTAAAATCGCAGTTACGGAAAGCGATATGCGCTGGTGTTCAGATGGCTTTGAGTTCGGCTGCGATAATGGTGAAAAACTGCGTGTAACGTTCGCGCTGGACTGCTGCGACCGCGAGGCCATAGACTGGGCAGCAAGCACGGGAGGCTACGACAGCTCGACCGTGCAGGATGTCATGCTGAGGTCGGTAGAAAAGCGCTTCGGCGATAAGTTGCCGGACACAGCGGTGCAGTGGCTGACGGACAACGGTTCCGCGTATACCGCGCATGAAACGCGGAGGTTCGCCAGAGAACTGAATCTGGAGCCCTGTACAACAGCGGTGAGCAGCCCGCAGAGTAATGGCATGGCGGAACGGTTCGTGAAGACGATGAAGGAAGACTATATCGCGTTCATGCCAAAACCGGATGTGAGAACAGCCCTGCAAAACCTTGCAGCAGCGTTCACGCATTACAATGAAAATCACCCGCACAGTGCGCTGGGATACCTCTCTCCACGAGAATACCGGCAGCAGCGGGCATCGTTAACTTAAGATACAAAAGCTGTCCGTAGATGGCGGGTCAAGATCACTTCGTTTCTTTCGTAAGGCCATCCGCCACCACGGTGAGCCGGAGGTGGTGACCATCGATAAAAGCGGCGCGAATACGGCAGCGCTGACCACACTCAACGCCGGTAAATCAGCAGATGAAAACATCATGGTCAGGCAGAAAAAATATCTGAACAACCTTGTGGAGCAGGATCACCGTAACATCAAACGAAGGATAAAACTGATGACGGGATTCAAATCATTTCGCCGGGCGCAGGCCATCCTGGCAGGTATTGAGCTGGTTCACATGATACGCAAGGGTCAGTATCAACATCCGGACGGGGACGGCTTGTCCCCGGCAGAACAGTTTTACCTATTGGCTGCCTGAAAAGTAGCCAATGCACCTTTTGCCGGCCCGCTGTCGTTAACGCGACAGAACCGCGCGATGACCGTAGCGCTGGATCGTCAGACCCGCCAGCGGCGTGGTTCGCCTTCTTGCCGGATCGGCAGGGGAAGCATCCTCAAATAGCCGTCAATACGGTTCACGCTGTACGCTTACGTGAAATGTCCCTTTTGTGAACGCATTGATGCTGTTAAAAAACATGGGAGAGGTAAGGCTGGATACCAGCGTTACCGCTGTCAGTCCTGCTATTGCAAAAGTTGTAATTATTCAACAAAGTCGGAGGGCATTTATGCGGAAGGCCACAACAGCGGGGCTTTCCGCTGGGATTATACCTTAATTTCATTGAAATAAAATATACATGATCGGAATCATTACCCCCAGGCATGCATAAATCGGGCTGCATTTGTTGCCGTGTACAGGACCGTGTGACGTATATTTTTATGACCGAGATAATCCTGAATAAGCCGGGTATCATTCCCGCGGTCCGCTAAATAATATCCGCAGGCGTGACGGAGCATGTGTGGATGCAATGAGAATTTAAATCCGGCAAGAACACCATAATAGCGGATAATTTGGTAAAACCGTTGGCGTGATAGTTTTTCTCCTCTACGAGATAAGAATAACCAGGGTGATGTATTTCCGTATACTCTTTCGCGTTCCTTCAGCCAGCAAAGCAGCAATGTGTTTTCATCTGTGTTCACAGGGTGTAGGGTACTGAGTCCGCCCTTCAGTCTTCGCACATATAGTTGCCGGGATGAGGGGGAGTAATCATCCATTCTCAATGAAATCAGTTCACTCACCCGTAGTCCGTGAATATATGCCATATTTATCATGCATTTATCACGTAAAGAAAATATCGAACTATGGATGGCATTGCGAAGAATTTCCATTTCTTCCTTGGTTAAGTATTTTCTTTTCATTTGTGTCTCATTATTGTTTTCTGGTTATGTGTGTTCACTATAAGTTGATATTAAAAATATATAGTGCCTGTTATGTTAAGGGGACAACCACAGCACCTTACTGTCTGTAAGGCTGCGCTGTGCAGATGGCTCCTGAGAATGAAACATTATTTTGTTTTTATGCCCTGGGAAGGGTAAATTATTAATGACAGGAAGTGGAATATATATTTAACGATAAAAGACCTAAAGAACATAGCCCGCCTACGCCGTGAGCGGCGCTGCTATGCAGCTTCGGGGATGTTCAGGTTCTGTCGCATTAAGGTGTCATCAGATAACATACTGTTTTTTTTT
>NZ_JAEMGT010000211.1:0-10089 GCF_017655185.1 Rahnella sp. ChDrAdgB13
CGCGCCCTTTGGGCCGCGAGCCCAAGGTCTTGATTTTGGCCTGAGGCCGGTTTGGGTGGCAACCCAAGGTTTTGCCAGTTTGGGTGGCGAGCCCAAGGTTTTGCCAGTTTGGGCGGCGAACCCAAGGTCTTGACTCATGCCCACAGCTAAAGCCCAACCCCACACAATGCACATTTTTTATATTAGCTTATCCATATAATTAATTTTTAACATAGTAGCATCCCGTTTATGGTGATAACTCCTGCCAGCGCAGCCACCATCCCGCTGGCCTCTGACCCGAGGAGTGACAGCCCGTGAGCGTGCAATTTATTGGTATGATCGGCCATCGCCTGGCATCTGAAATCATCCCGCCGACCGGCCCGATTTTTGATAAGCAATACATCGCGGATTTCGCCCGTGCCCATGAAAACGCCGGTTTTGACCGCATTCTGGTGGCATACGCTTCTGACCAACCCGACGCATTTCTGGTGACCGCCCATGCCGGTGCCAGCACTTCGCGCATTCATTTCCTGCTGGCGCATCGTCCCGGTTTTGTCGCACCGACGCTGGCTGCCCGTAAACTGGCGACGCTCGATCATCTGCTCGATGGCCGTCTGGCGGTACACATCATCAGCGGCGGCAGCGATGCTGAGCAAAAACGTGACGGCGATTTCGAGCCGAAAGATTCCCGCTACCGCCGCACCGACGAATACATCGATGTGCTGAAACAGAGCTGGTATTCGGAAAAAGGCTACAACCACCAGGGCGAGTTTTATCAGGCGGAAAACGCCTTCTCCGCCATCAAACCTTTCCAAAATCGCTTACCGGTCTTCTTCGGTGGTTCGTCTGACGACGCCATCCGCGTAGCCGGTAAACAAGCCGATGTTTTTGCGCTGTGGGGCGAACCGCTGGACAGCGCAAGGGAAACCGTTGAGGCGGTGAAAGCCTCTGCGGCCAGACATCAGCGTGAGATTGATTTCAGCATTTCTTTCCGCCCGATTCTGGGCAATACCGAAGAAGAAGCCTGGGCAAAGGCGGATGAAATTCTGACGAAAGCCACCGCGCAACAGGCGGAAAAAGGGACGGCGCTGGCACCCAAACCGCAAAGCGTGGGTGCGCAGCGTTTACTGAAAGCCGTGGCACAAGGCGACCGTCTGGATTCCTGCCTGTGGACCGGTATCGCCGGGCTGATTGGCGGCGGTTCTAACTCGACCGCACTGGTCGGCACACCGGAACAGGTTTCCGATGCGCTGCTGAAATATTACGAGCTGGGGATCACCACGTTCCTGATCCGCGGTTTTGATCCGCTTAATGATGCCGTTGAATACGGCAAAAGCCTGATCCCGCTGACAAAGCAGAAAATCGCTGCCCGGCAGGCACACAATAAAACCGACGCAACCACGCTGGTATAAGGAACCCTGATGCGAGTGAATGTGAAAAGTCTCCTGCTGCTGGCAACGCTTATCAGTGGCACGTTTGCTGCCAGCGCCGAACAAACCACCCTGCGCGTTGCCGATCAGAAAGGGAATATGCGGGCACAGCTGGAAGCGGCGAATAAACTGGACAATCTGCCCTACAAAATTGAATGGTCAGAATTTCCCGCCGCCGCCCCGCTGGCGGAAGCCCTGAATGCCCAGGCCGTGGATGTCGGCATTATTGGCGATGCGCCGCTGCTGTTTGCCGAAGCGGCGGGCGCGCAGGTGAAAGCGATCGCCGTCGACAAATCTGACGCTTACGGCACCGCGTTGCTGGTGAAAGCCGACAGCCCGATTAAATCGGCGGCGGATTTGAAAGGCAAAAGCATCGCCACCAACCGCGGCTCTATCGGGCATTTCGTGGCGCTGAAAGCGCTGGCCTCCGCCGGGCTGAGCGCCAAAGATGTCACGTTCCGTTTTCTCCCGCCGAGCGATGCGAAACTGGCGCTGACGCAGGGTTCCGTAGATGTGTGGGCGACGTGGGAACCCTACACCGCATTTGCTGAAACGCAGGATCATCTGCGTGTGCTGGTGAACGGGCGCGGTTTGTGGTCAGGGAACAGTTTCCTTGCAGCGACTGACACGGCGCTTAAAGATCAGGGTAAACGTCAGGCGATTGCGGATTACCTGCAACGGCTGAGCGACGCGCAGATCTGGGCGTATAAAAATCTGGATGCCTACAGCGAAAAGCTGGCGAAGATTATTGGCTTCCCGCTGGACGCGGCGAAGCTGTCGTTTGAACGCCGTAAATCCTACTGGCAACCCATCGACGCTGACACGGAAACGCAGCAACAGCAGACTGCCGATTTCTATCATGCACAGGGTCTGTTGCCGGTCGCGCTGAATGTCACCGGCACCTTTGACCATTCTTTCCTGCTGAAATAGCGTCACGCGGTTTCTACCGTACCTTCATAAACACCGGCTTCGTGCCGGTGTTTGCATTTTTGCCTTCTCTCTTTGTGCGCTATAACACACTGATAAGCCGTGTTTTCCCTCTGTTTCGCAAACTGTGAACTGCCGCCCTGTACGGAAAATTCAGACGTGGTTAATAGAAGACGTCGCCCGTCATCAGGCTCAGCTAACAGGATGCAGCATGGAAAATTACGCGAACAAAAGTGGTGATTCACAGGTTGTCAGCTTCCAGATTGATGCCAACTCGATCAAAGTCCGCTTCAAAAACAATCACGTTTATCTCTACGATATCCGCCATCCCGGGCCGGAACATCTCGAAAAAATGAAAGAGCTCGCCCGCGCCGGTTGGGGGCTGAACACCTACATAGAAAGCGAAGTGAAAACGGATTTCTCGTCGAAAGTTTTCTGACATCAGGACTGCGTTTCCGGGCGGTTGTGAGCCAGCCGCCTGCGTTTTGTGTACCGTTTCAGCGCAAATTACACCTTGTTAACAATCAGCTGTGACAACCTCCGCTGAACCCGCTAGTCTTCGTTATTATCCAGTGTTTTAACGGAAAGCTCGCCATGACCCGAAAAATTGTTAAGCAATACAAAGCCTATCGTGATGATATCCGCGATCTGCAAACCCGCCGTCCGGTTCCGGGGCCGGAACTCGAGCAGCTCGACCCTTTCCTGTTTCTCAATCATCACGGACCGCAGGTTTATGCACCGGATAATCTTGGTTTACCGTTCGGCCCGCATCCGCATCGCGGATTTGAAACGGTCACGTTTATCCTGCGCGGCGAACTGGCGCACAGCGATACCGGTGGCCATGAAAGTATTATCGGCACCGGCGGCGTGCAGTGGATGACAGCCGGTTCGGGTCTGATTCACTCTGAACTGTCACCGGAAGCGTTCAAACGCCACGGCGGTGAACTGGAAATCTTGCAACTTTGGGTGAATTTGCCGTCACAGCTGAAAATGACGCCGCCGGGTTATGTCGGTTTACAGGCACAAGACATCCCGCAAATTCCGCTGAGCAGAGGACACGGCGAAATCAGCCTGATTTCCGGCAGCGTTGCAGGCGTAACCGGCCCGATAAAATCACTGACCGATGTCACCCTGATGACCGTTCAGATGAGCGCGGGTAGCGAAGTAACATTGCATGCGCCAGCGGCACGACAGGTCTTCCTGTATACGGTGAAAGGACGGCTGAAAATTGATGATATTCTGGCGCAGGCCTGGCATCTGATTGAACTGGATAACAGCGATGACCTCGTGACGATCACCGCAACCGATGACGCCACATTCCTGTTCGGGCACGCCGATAAAATCAATGAACCGGTGGTTTCTCACGGCCCATTTGTAATGAATACGGTGCAGGAAATTAATCAGGCCATTCTGGATTATCAGGCCGGAAAGTTTGATGTGAAGCTATGAGGAATTTTATTAGCAAGGGGTAAACCCACCCCCATCCCAACCTTCCCCTCGTGAGAGGGGAAGGAGCAGAACTTAGATTTTCAGTTTCACGTAGTCAATGGCACGGCTGATGATCCCGCCCTGCGCCACGTCTTCCAGCGCCACCAGCGGCACGGTTTTGATGACTTTACCGTTATCCACGATATTAATGCTGCCCAGTTCCTGGCCTTTTTTCAGCGGCGCGTCAATCTGCGGATTGGTCAGCACGTACTGCGCTTTCAGTTTATCGGCGTCAGACTGCGGAACGCTGATGAACACATCGCTCAGGGAACCGACTTTCACCTGAGGATTCGCACCGAACCAAACGTGCTCGCTGGAAACGGTCTGATTCGCCTTGAAAATCTGCTTGCTGGTGTATTCACGGAAGCCCCAGGTCAGCAGTTTACGCGCCTGTTCTTCACGCCCTTTTGCACTTTTCCCGCCCATAACGACGGCAATCAGACGACGGTCGCCCTGCGTGGCCGACGCGATAATGTTGAAACCGGCGCTTTCGGTGTGACCGGTTTTCAGGCCATCGACTTGCAGGTTTTTATCCCACAACAGGCCGTTGCGGTTCTGCTGGGTGATGTTGTCGTACGTCAGCGATTTCTCAGCATACATACGGTATTCCTCAGGCTCGCCGCCGATAATCGCACGGGAAAGTTTTGCCAGATCGTAGGAGGTGGTGAACTGCCCCGGCGCATCCAGACCGTGTACGGTTTCGAAATGCGTGTTGGTCAGGCCCATGCTGACCACGTACTGGTTCATCATGCCGACGAAGGAATCCTGGCTTCCGGCCACGTAATCCGCCATCGCCACGCACGCGTCGTTGCCGGAAGTAATGATGATGCCGCGGATAAGATCACGCACGGAAACGCGGTCACCCGGTTTAAGGAACATCAGCGAAGAACCTTCGAGGCTTTTGTTACCGGCCACCCAGGCTTCCTGAGGAACGGTCACCACGTCGTCCATGGTGATTTTTTTGTGGTCCAGCGCGCGGTCGATAACATAACCAGTCATCAGTTTGGTCAGGCTTGCCGGGTTGCGGCGGTCGTCCGGGTTCCCGGCGGCCAGCACATCACCGCTGGCGTAATCCATCAGCACGAAGGACGCGGCATCGATACTCGGTGGCACAACCGGGAAATCCAGTGGAGCGACAGCTTTAACGCTGCCTGCGGAGAACATCAACACACAAGAGAGGACACTAATTACACTACGTTTCACTGAATCATCCTTAAACGCGCCTTACCGGCAGGCGCAAAATGCAAACCTGCCAGCAGATAAAAAAATACGGAATATTATTTGCCGCATAGGGTGCCCTAAATCGTCGCTCAGAAAAACCCTTAGTCTTTTGCTAACCATTTCATAGTGAAACGGTTCTGTTACATCTTGATCTTAATTTGACCAAAATCCTCACACGGTGCCGTCATCACCCTTTCTTATCGCAACCCGCTGTTTTAACTCCGTGTGATAATCACAACGCGCGTCGCATTCTGCCGGTCAAAATCCGTTATTCGTGCAGATTTTTGGGCAATAGACAGATCTAATCACACCATCATGGCATTCGATTAGACGCCGCTCCATCTCCCTCCTAAACTTGTGACATAAAATTAACAATCGGATTAACAATTCACCGTTCTGATTGTTTACAGACCAGACAAAAACCACCTGCGAAGCATAACTATGAAATTTAAAACTGAGATCAAACCCTACCACGGCGCGGCCGGTGGCTGGGGTGCACTGGAATCCACTACCCGTTTCGTCTTCGACAGTAAAAAAGTCCTCTCCAATCTGCGCAACCTGATGCGTGTTAACAAAGGTCGCGGATTTGACTGCCCGGGTTGTGCCTGGGGTGATGATAACCACAGTACGTTCAGTTTCTGTGAAAACGGAGCAAAAGCCGTCAGCTGGGAAGCCACCCGCAAAGCGGTTGAGCCAGAATTTTTTGCCCAGCACAGCGTGACCAAACTGCGCGCGCAGAGCGATTACTTCCTCGAATATCAGGGCCGCCTGACCCACCCGATGCGCTATAACCGCACCACCGACCATTACGAACCGATCAGCTGGGACGCCGCATTTTCGCTGATCGCCAGCCATCTTAAAGGCCTTGAAAGCCCGGATCAGGCAGATTTCTACACCTCCGGCCGCGCCAGTAACGAAGCTTCTTACCTTTATCAGGTCTTTGGCCGTATGTTCGGCACCAACAATTTCCCTGACTGCTCGAATATGTGTCACGAAGCCAGCGGCGTGGGTCTGAAACAAAGTATCGGCGTCGGTAAAGGCACCATCCGTCTGGATGATTTCGAAAAAGCGGATGCGATTTTCGTTTTCGGCCAGAACCCCGGCACTAACCACCCGCGTATGCTGCACAGCCTGCGTCATGCGTCTGACCGCGGCGCAAAAGTCGTCAGCTTCAATACCCTGCGTGAACGGGGTCTGGAACGTTTTGCCGATCCGCAAAAACCGCTGGAAGTGGTGACACCGAAAGCCGGTCGCATCAGTTCTGCTTATTACCAGCCGAATCTTGGCGGAGACATGGCTGCCGTGCGCGGTATCGTGAAAGCGTTATTGCAGACGCATCGCGAGCGCATTGCGTCCGGCCAGCCTTCCCTGTTTGATGAAGAATTTATTGCGGCAAACTGCGCCGGTGTGGACGAGTATCTGGCTATCGTCGATGACACCAGCTGGGACAAAATCACTGAACAGTCCGGCCTGAGTGAGCAAGACCTGCGCGAAGCCGCGGCGATTTATATGAATGCTGAACGCGTGATTTGTACCTGGGCGATGGGCGTGACGCAGCATAAACACTCCGTTCCGACCGTGCGTGAAATCACTAACCTGCAACTGCTGTTCGGTCAGCTGGGTAAACCGGGTGCCGGTTTGTGTCCGGTGCGTGGTCACAGTAATGTGCAGGGCAACCGCACAATGGGGATCGACGAAAAAGCGCCGAAAGCCCTGCTCGATGCCATGGAAAGCCACTTCAAATTCACTCCACCGCGCGTTCCCGGCCACAATACCGTTGAAGCGCTGGAAGCTATGCTGCGTCATGAAGCCAAAGTGCTGATTTGCCTCGGCGGTAATCTGGCCGCAGCGGCGCCGGATACGCCGCGTACCGAACAGGCACTGAGCAATCTGGATTTGTCCGTGCAAATCAGCACCAAGCTGAACCGCACGCACCTGACGCCGGCCGCTGAAGCGCTGATCCTGCCAACGCTGGGGCGTACTGAGCTGGATATGCAGGCGACCGGTTCGCAGTTCATCACCGTGGAAGATTCTTTCAGCATGGTGCATGCGTCCGAAGGCGTGGGGATTCCGTTGTCGAAAGAGCAGCGTTCAGAAACCGCAATTGTCTGCGGTATCGCCAACGCCGTGTTGGGCGACAAATACCTGGACTGGATGGCGCTGGCCGACGATTACAACCTGATCCGCGACCATATCGAAGCGACAATCCCAGGATTCAAGGATTTCAACGCGCGCTGTGATATCAAAGGCGGTTTCTATCTGGGGAATGCGGCAGCCGAGCTGAACTTCAATACCCTGAGCGGCAAAGCCAATTTCAGCGCCGCGCCTTTGCCGGACGTGCTGATCCCAATGGGTGACCAGAATGCACCCTTTACGTTGCAAACTTTGCGCTCTCACGACCAGTACAACACCACGATTTACGGCCTTGATGACCGTTATCGTGGCGTGTACGGCCAGCGCGAAGTGCTGTTCATTCACCCGCAGGATCTGGCCGATCTGGGCCTGAAAGACGGCGAACTGGTGGAAATCGAAACGCTGTGGAACGACGGTATTGAGCGCAAGGTGACCGGGTTTAAACTGGTCAGCTACGACATTCCGCGCGGCAATCTGGCCGCCTATTATCCGGAAACCAATCCGCTGGTCCCGATGTCCAGTTTTGGTGACCAGACGCACACGCCAACTTCTAAAGCCGTTCCGGTGACAATCCGTCGCTGCGAACAAAAAGTCGACCTGCAACGTATCGCATAACCCGTTCTGCGGGATGCGCCGTAAATCTCCCCTTTTGCTTCAGGGTTATGAGGCAAAAGGGGCAGATGCCGCTTGCCCGCAGGGGCTGAATCGCGTAAAACTGTCTGCCGCTAATCGAGCCACATTAACCCTAATTCTCTGGACGATATGTTTCAAGATAACCCGCTGCTCGCGCAGCTAAAACAGCAACTTCACTCTCAGACTCCACGTGTCGAAGGCATCGTGAAAGGGACTGAGAAAGGCTTTGGCTTTCTTGAAGTAGACGGTCAAAAAAGCTATTTCATTCCGCCTCCGTACATGAAAAAAGTCATGCACGGTGACCGCGTAATCGCCTCGCTGCAAACCGAAAAAGAGCGTGAAGTCGTCCAGCCGGAAACACTGGTTGAACCTTTCCTCAGCCGTTTTGTGGGCCGCGTGACGAAAAAAGACGACCGTCTTTCTATCATCCCCGACCATCCTTTATTACGTGATGCGATCCAGTGTCGCGTTGCGCGCAACATCAATCACGAAGTCAGTGACGGCGACTGGTGTGTGGCAGAAATGCGCCGCCACCCGCTGAAAGAAGGCGATCACAGCTTCCAGGCTGAAATCACTGAATGGATCACCACCGGCACTGATGATCTCGCGCCGTGGTGGGTCACGCTGGCCCGTCATAATCTCGAACGCGAAGCGCCAAAATCTGATATCGCACAACTGCGCGATGAAGGCCTGACCCGCGAAGATCTGACCGCCCTGCCATTTGTGACCATCGACAGCGGCAGTACACAGGACATGGATGACGCGCTGTATGTGAAAGACAACGGCGACGGCACCCTGCTGATGACCATTGCGATTGCAGACCCGACGGCTTACGTCAGTGAGGGCAGCGAACTCGACAATATTGCTAAAAAACGCGCATTCACTAACTACCTGCCGGGCTTTAACATCCCGATGCTGCCGCGTGAATTGTCTGATGATATCTGCTCCCTGTGGCCAGATGTGAGCCGCCCTGTTCTTGCGTGTTCTGTTACGCTGGGCACCGATGGCGCACTGGGCAGTGATATTCGTTTCTTCGCTGCCACCATCGAATCAAAAGCCAAACTGGCCTACGACGATGTGTCCGACTGGCTGGAAGCCGATGAGAAAAGCGCATGGCAACCGGCCAGCGATGTGATTGCTGATCAAATCCGTCTGCTGAAACGCGTTTGCGACGTGCGCAGTGCATGGCGCACCGAACACGCGCTGGTGTTTAAAGATCGTCCTGATTACCGCTTCGTACTGGGTGAAAAAGGCAACGTACTTGAAATCGTCGCTGAGCACCGCCGTATCGCTAACCGCATCGTTGAAGAATCCATGATTGCCGCCAACGTCTGTGCCGCTATCGCCCTGCGCGACAGCCTCGGTTTTGGCGTTTACAACGTGCACACCGGTTTTGATCCGCTGCTGGTTGAAAATGCGGTTACCGTGCTTGCGGCCAATGACCTTGAAGCCAATGCTGAAGAACTGCTGACGCTGCCCGGTTTCTGCGCCCTGCGCCGTAAACTCGATGCGCTGCCAACGCAGTTCCTCGACAGCCGCATCCGTCGTTTCCAGACTTTCGCAGAAATCAGCACCACGCCGGGGCCGCATTACGGCCTGGGACTGGAAGCTTACGCGACCTGGACATCACCAATCCGTAAATACGGTGACATGGTGAACCACCGTCTTCTGAAAGCGATGATCCTGCAACAGTCTGCTGAGAAACCTCAGGACGACATGACCGTTCAGCTGGCCGAACGCCGCCGGGCGAACCGCATGGCCGAACGCGACGTCGGTGACTGGCTGTATGCACGCTATCTGGAAGATAAAGTCGGTACTGATGTGAAATTCAGCGCTGAAATCATTGATGTGACCCGCGGTGGTCTGCGGGTGCGCCTGCAAGACATCGGCGCGGTGGCGTTCATCCCTGCTCCGTTCCTGCACAGCGTACGCGACGAGCTGGTATGCAGTGCAGATACCGGCACCGTGCTGATTAAAGGCGAAGTCGCCTATCGTCAGAGTGACATCATTGACGTAAACATTGCGGAAGTTCGCATGGAAAATCGCAATGTGATTGCTAAGCCTGCCGTCTAGGTTTCGCTTTTAGCGGACGGAAAAAACCGGTCTCAGTACCGGTTTTTTTATTCCCTCAGAATATTTTTCACTTGCAGTGATGACAAAATCTTGGGTTGCCACTCAAACTGGCCAAAGTTCAACACCGTGGGCATCGGCCCACACCGACTTGGGGGGCGGCCTATCGCCGCCACCCCCCAAGACCCCCCGGGCTCTTTCACTGCGC
>NZ_JAEMGT010000037.1:0-55683 GCF_017655185.1 Rahnella sp. ChDrAdgB13
CGTAGCTCAGTTGGTTAGAGCACCACCTTGACATGGTGGGGGTCGGTGGTTCGAGTCCACTCGGACGCACCAAAGCAACGTTCTCTCTCCTCCCGCTGTTTTACATTTTCCCTGAACATTTCCAGTTCCTGAATAAATCTGATTTGAATTATCCGTTCACCATACTTCTGAGTTTTAAATCACTCCGTCGTCATCCGTTTGTATTTTTTTAAGATTATTTCGCAATTGTGGCATTTTCGAAGGTACCGTGACGAAACTGTTATGCCTTCGGGTTTTTGCTCTGCCCGCTTTGGATAATTGCGCAACAAAGCTCTGTCATCTGCCCTAAGCTTGCGCAGCATCACGTTTTTTATTTGGTTTCCCGCCCCGTTCCCCCCTATAATACGCATCGTCTCTTCGATTGAATGGTTTCAGCCCCTTGATCTGTCGATATCGCACTTATAAAAGCGTGACCACTCCAGTAGCGATGATAAATCGCACAAATCGCTATGCTTTGGCTGAACTTAATACACCATTCCTTTCACAGTCTTCTACGCTTAGTAATGATTTGATTCAACCAGGCAACACCTCAATTCCGCGCGGGCAGCCATGCTGTCAGGCAAACACTTTTCCAATCCATCACAACTTGTAGATAAAATCGTCATGAAAAAGACCAAAATTGTTTGTACCATCGGGCCGAAAACCGAATCCGAAGAAATGCTGACCAAACTGCTTGATGCAGGCATGAACGTTATGCGTCTGAACTTCTCTCACGGTGATTACGAAGAGCACGGTCAGCGCATCCAGAATATCCGCAATGTTATGGCTAAAACCGGTCATAAAGCAGCAATCCTGCTGGACACCAAAGGTCCAGAAATCCGTACCATGAAACTGGAAGGCGGCAAAGACGCTTCCCTGGTTGCGGGTCAGACTTATACCTTCACTACCGATCAGAGTGTTATTGGTAACACCGAACGTGTTGCTGTGACCTATCAGGGTTTCGCTGCTGACCTCAAAATTGGTAACACCATTCTGGTCGACGATGGTCTCATCGGCATGGAAGTCACTAACGTCACTGAAACTGAAGTGACCTGTAAAGTGCTGAATAACGGCGACCTGGGCGAAAACAAAGGCGTTAACCTGCCGGGCGTTTCTATCGCACTGCCAGCGCTGGCTGAAAAAGACAAACGTGACCTGATCTTCGGTTGTGAGCAAGGCGTTGATTTCGTCGCCGCTTCCTTCATCCGTAAACGTTCTGACGTTCTGGAAATCCGTGAACACCTGAAAGCACACGGTGGCGAACACATTCAGATCATCTCCAAAATCGAAAACCAGGAAGGCCTGAACAACTTCGACGAAATCCTCGAAGCTTCAGACGGCATCATGGTTGCTCGTGGTGACCTCGGCGTTGAAATCCCTGTCGAAGAAGTTATCTTCGCGCAGAAGATGATGATTGAAAAATGTAACCGCGCACGCAAAGTGGTCATCACCGCAACGCAGATGCTCGATTCCATGATCAAAAACCCACGCCCTACCCGCGCAGAAGCCGGCGACGTCGCTAACGCCATCATCGACGGTACCGATGCCGTTATGCTGTCTGGTGAAAGTGCGAAAGGTAAATACCCGCTGGAAGCTGTAACCATCATGGCTACCATTTGCGACCGTACTGACCGTGTGATGCAGAGCCGTATCGATGGCCAGAATGAAAACCGTAAGCTGCGTATCACCGAAGCTGTTTGCCGTGGCGCTGTAGAAACCGCAGAAAAACTGGATGCTCCGTTGATCGTTGTTGCAACCAGCGGTGGTAAATCTGCTAAAGCTGTGCGTAAATACTTCCCGCACGCCACTATCCTGGCTCTGACCACTAATGAAATCACTGCCCGTCAGTTGATCCTCACCAAAGGTGTTGTCACTCAGCTGGTAAAAGAAATTGCCTCTACTGATGATTTCTACCGTATCGGTAAAGAAGCTGCGATCGAAAGTGGTCTGGCTCAGAAAGGCGATATCGTTGTGATGGTTTCTGGCGCGCTGGTACAAAGCGGCACAACCAATACTTCTTCGGTGCATGTTGTTTAATTAGAAACGTGACCCAAGGCATTAATAGACGTTGCATAATGCAGCGTCTATTTCTTCAAAAAGGCTCTTCTTACTTAAAAAGTGCTAAAAGCAGTAGCAGCAAAATTGGGATAAGTCCCATGGAATAAGGCTGTTTTCGCTGCAATTTTTAACTTTTTCGTAAAAAAAGATGCTTCTTTGAGCGAACGATCAAAATATAGCGTTTACCGGCAAAAAATTATTCTCATTAGAAAATAGTTTGTGTAATACTTGTAACGCTACATGGAGATTAACTTAATCTAGAGGGTTTTATAATGAATCGCACTAAACTGGTACTGGGCGCTGTAATCCTGGCTTCAACTATGCTGGCTGGTTGTTCAAGCAACGCTAAAATCGATCAACTGTCTTCAGACGTTTCTACTCTGAACTCTAAAGTTGACCAACTGAGCAACGACGTGAACGCAATCCGTTCTGACGTTCAAGCAGCTAAAGACGATGCAGCTCGCGCTAACCAACGTCTGGACAACCAAGCTCACGCTTACAAGAAGTAATATTTACTTCTCTAGTTCAATGGCGCACTCAGTGCGCCATTTTTTTGCCTGTCATTCCGGCATGTTCCCTACTCTTCCTTTTCCGTTTCCTGAATATCCCCTCCTGTTCTCTTTCCCATTTTACGCCTTGTACGCCTCCTCCTGAGCTTCGGAAACAATAAAGGAGCCATGTTGGCTCCTTTGGGGAAAATCGCTTCTTAAACGTTTCTGTATAACGTTACTGCGTACTTGCCGTCGTAACTGCGGGTGTATCCGCAGACACTGTTTGCGGCGCATTCGCTGCCGGGGTCATATCCGTCGCTTTATCACCCACACTGACCACAACAGGCATCCCTGAACGGCGCCTGATAGCCTCTTTTACAATCTCTGCATTGGTATCATCGCTTTTGATGAATTTTTTCATCGCAGCCGTCAGAAGAATAGGTTTAGTTTGCGGATCGTCCTTCTCGGTATGCGACAACGGCTGATGTACTTCGATGTAACGTTTGCCATCCGGCTCAACGTCAAACTTGATGGGCTGATTGACTATCTGGACGCGGGTGCCTTTTGGCACGGAATTAAACAGCGCTTCGATATCATCCGGACGCAAGCGGATACAACCGGAACTGACGCGCATGCCGATACCGAAATTAGCATTCGTCCCGTGGATCAGATACTGCCCGGTACCGGCAGAAAGACGCATTGCAAACAGCCCCATCGGGTTATCTGGCCCCGCAGGAACCATACCCGGCAACGTGATGCCGTCTTTCAGGTAGGCTTTGCGGATGTTGGCCGTTGGCGTCCAGGTCGGATTCGGTATCTTCTGGCTTACTGACGTCACCATTTCAGGGGTGTTACGGCCTAACTGGCCAATACCAATCGGATAAACAATGACTTTATCTTCACCCTTCGGATAGTAGTAAAGACGCAGTTCTGCGAGGTTCACGACGATCCCTTCACGCTTGGTATCCGGCAGGAGCATTTGCGAAGGAATGGTCAGCACAGTTCCCGCTTTCGGCAAATACGGGTCTGTACCCGGGTTCGCTTCCAGCATCGCAATCAGCCCGATTTGGTATTTAGCCGCCACGTCTTCTAAAGGTTTACCGTCATTGGGCACGACATACGTCGTGTTTTCGCCAATCAGGCGGCTGTTGTCCGGCGGCAAAGGGTATTCTGCTGCACCTGCGGTCATGGAATATGTTGTCAGAAATGTGCCAACCAACATTGCCAGAAGGGGTAATGCGCGTCTCATACTCAATCCTTTTTCGGCTCGCATTCAGACCATCTGAAGCAAGACAATTATTACGTCTGATAATACTAGCAGCGCAGAATCGGGTGGCAATCAAACCACAGAAAATCAGAAAGTTACCTTACGCAGATGCAGGGAAATACACAGAAGATAGTGGGTTGAAAAATCAGGAGTAAATGAGTTCAGACAGGGAGAAGTGAAGAAATGACTTTGCTCATTAGCAGACAATTCCTAATGAGCAAAGGTGTCGCGCAGGAACCGGCTTAGGCCAGCTCAGCCGCTTTTGCACGGATAGAACGAATCATGGCTTCCAGCCCCTGAGAGCGGGAAGGCGTCAGATGCTGGCTGAGCTCAAGCTCAGAGAAGAACGGACGCACATCCAGTTCCACAACATCACGCGGTGTTAAGCCCTGATAAAGGCTGAATACGATAGCCACCAGACCTTTCACGATAGCGGCATCACTGTCACCTTCAAAGGTCAGCGCGCCCGTTTCATCCATGCGCATCACGATCCAAACCTGGCTCTGGCAGCCCGCAATCAGATTTTTGTCCTGACGATGCTCTTCAGGCAAAGCAGCCAGCTGGCCGCCCAGTTCAATCACATACAGATACTTTTCTTCCCAATTCGGGCATCGGGCAAAATTTCTGACTAACTTATTTTTATCTGGCAAAGCCATAACGACGTCCTGCTCAGGGCAGTCAGGATTAACCCAACAGCCGGTGAATACGTTGTAATCCTGCGACCAACCGGTCGACTTCTTCACGGGTATTGTACATCGCCAGTGAGGCGCGGCACATAGCCGGAACACCGTAGAAGGACATTAATGGCATCGCGCAGTGATGACCGGTGCGGATTGCAATACCGTATTGGTCGAGGAAACTGCCCACGTCGTAGGCATGGTGTTTACCGAGATTAAACGCAATCACGCCAGCGCGCGTTGCCGGGCCGTAGATCTGGATGTCAGGCACCTGCGCCATCGCTTCAAGCGCATAGTTCATCAGCTCCTGCTCATAAGCGTGGATATTCTCCAGCCCCAGGTCGGTGACATAGTCCATCGCCGCGCCCAACCCCATGATACCGCCGGTGTTTGGCGTGCCCGCTTCAAAGCGCCACGGTGCCGCTGCAAAGGTGGTTCCTTCGGTCAGACTGACGTGCTTAATCATTGAGCCGCCACCTTCCCATGGAGGCATCTGATCGAGCAATTCCTTACGACCATAAAGAATGCCAATGCCCGTTGGCCCGTAAAGCTTGTGCCCGGACCAGACATAGAAATCACAGCCCAGCGCCTGAACGTCCACCGCATGGTGCATGACTGCCTGTGCGCCATCGACCAGAACGGTCAGACCGGCAGCTTTCGCCTGAGGAATGATTTTCTCAATCGGGTTAACGGTGCCCAGCACATTGGAAACATGTGCCAGCGTCAGCAGTTTAGTGCGTGGCGTAATCAGCTTTTCAAACTGTGATAAATCCAGTTCGCCTTCCGCTGTCAGGTGCCAGACGTCGATATGCAGGTCGCGCTCTTTCGCCAGCATCTGCCAGGGAACGATGTTAGCGTGGTGCTCCATTTCGGTCAGAATAATGTGGTCGCCGGGCTGCAAAAACTCGCGTCCCCAGGTATTTGCAACCAGATTAATGGCTTCCGTCGAACCTTTTACGAAGACAATTTCTTCTGCCGACGCAGCATTCATGAATTTTGCGGCCTGCGTGCGGACATTTTCCATCTGCTCAGTCGCTTCCGCACTCATCGTATGAATGCCGCGGTGAACCGCAGCATAACCCTGTTCGAAGAAAGACATCTCACGGTCAATAACCTGACGCGGTTTCTGTGCACTGGCCGCACTGTCCAGATAAGCCAGCGGCTGGCCGTTGACTTTACGGCTCAGCACAGGGAAATCGCTACGTACTCTTTCCAGTGGAAAACTCATTACGCACCTCGATTGAGTCGGCCTGCAATTCGGGCAATCACGACTTCACGCAGGGTTTCATTCTCAATGGCTTCCGTCAGTTCAGCAGCAAACGCAAAGATGATCATTTGCTGAGCATCCTGGCCGCTGATCCCACGGGTACGCAGATAGAAAAGCTGTTCGTCGTCGATACGACCCACAGTGGCACCATGGCTACATTTCACGTCATCGGCATATATTTCAAGCTGAGGTTTGGTATCAACTTCAGTGTGCTTGCCCAGCAACAGGTTGTTGTTGGTCATTTTGCCGTCGGTTTTCAGAGCGTGCTGCGCCACCTTGATCATGCCGTTGAAAATCGCTTTTGCACGATCGTTCACGATCACTTTATGCAACTGATTACTATTGCAATAACCTTTGTTGTGTTCCAGGTAAGTACGGGTATCAGCAATTTCAGAATCAACCGGCAATACCAGACTGTTGATGTTCAGATCGCTGTTTTCACCGTTCAGTTGCGCACTGGTGTTATTACGGGTCAGGCCCGCACCGAGCAGGAAACTGTGGCTGGAAACACGGGAATCACGCCCGATTACCAGATCGTTGTGCGAAAAGTGGAAGCTGGCCTGGCTTTCGAAGGCCAGTTTATAATGCGTGAAACCGGCATTATCGCCCACTTTTACCGTCATACGTGCACCGGTGAAATGACCGTGATCGTTAAGGCTTAGGTAATGTTCAATGACTTCTGCGCTGGCACCGTTTTCAATCTCGACATGATAACGGTGGTGAACCGTGTTCATTTCGCGTGACTGATCACGACCGCTGCTCAGATGCAGTAAATACAACGGCTTATCAGCCTGTTTACCGGCAGCCAAACGCACAGCAAAAGAATCCTGCGCCAGACTTTCTGTCAGGTGCAAAAAGACTTCAGACTGAATCGGGTCAGGCAGCGTTTGCTGCGCAGCCGCGTTCAGTTTTTCAATTTCAAATGCGCCGGTGTTTTCATCACTCAGGCTCGCATCAAAACGGCCATCTACGAAAACCAGACGATAGCAATCAAGCGGCAAAGCCAGTGATTTAACATTCTCAACTGTCAGCGCCTGCTGCTGCGGGGCGAAGAACTGATTGCCCAGCAGTGAAGAAACTGGCGTGTATTTCCAGTCTTCCAGTTTTGCGTGTGGAAAACCAAGGCGAAGCACTTGTTGCCAGTGTGCGTGCGCGTGAGCAGATTGTTCACCACCACGGCTTTCAAAAAGACGGTAAAGCTGCTGCATGGCGTGGGAACTGCCCGCCGCAGGCGCATTACTCTTCGTCGGTAAGCCAGCCATAGCCCTGCTCCTCTAACTGTTTAACCAAGGTGAAATCGCCGGATTTAACAATGCGGCCCTGATACAGAACATGCACGTAGTCAGGCTTGATATAGTCGAGGATACGCTGATAGTGGGTCACAATTACAAATGAGCGTTTGCCGTCACGCAGTGCATTAACACCGTTAGAGACGATTTTCAGCGCATCGATGTCAAGACCGGAGTCGGTTTCATCCAGAATGCACAAGCTTGGCTCAAGGGCCGCCATTTGCAGAATGTCGTTACGCTTTTTCTCACCGCCGGAGAAACCTACGTTGACTGAACGGGTCAGCAAATCCGCAGGCATTTTCAGCATGGCAATCTTTTCTTCGATAAAATCGGCGAAATCAAAGCGATCCATCGGAGCCTGTTCGCGGTACTTACGTACAGCGTTTACGGCAGTTTGCAGGAAGAAATGGTTGGTCACGCCAGGAATTTCTACCGGATACTGAAAGGCCATAAACACGCCTTCTCCGGCACGATCTTCCGGGGCAAGCTCCAGCAAATCTTTACCGTTGAACATTACGGAGCCTTCAGTCACTTCGTAATCTTCACGGCCAGCCAGTGTCGCGGAGAGTGTACTTTTACCTGAGCCGTTCGGACCCATGATGGCGTGTACTTCACCCGGCTTGATCTCGAGATCAAGTCCTTTCAGAATTTCCTTTTCTTCGACACGGACCTTCAAATTCTTAATGCTTAACATACGTATCCTTGAGTTTGCGCCTGCGCGCTCATAATTCTGTTTATGCTTTGACTGTGCTGAACTCAAACCTGCCCGGCGCCGGCGTCACACCACGCGGCGGCGGGAGGAAAAGCGTTCGGAAGATTAACCGACGCTGTGTTCAAGGCTGATCGCCAGCAGTTTCTGCGCTTCGACAGCAAACTCCAGCGGCAGCTCGGAAAAGACATCTTTACAGAAACCGTTAACAATCATGGAAATCGCGTCATCTTCGCTGATACCACGTTGCAGACAGTAGAACAGCTGGTCATCGCCGATTTTTGAGGTCGTGGCTTCATGCTCCAGCTGAGCTGTATTGTTACGCACTTCCACATACGGGAAAGTATGCGCAGCGCTGTCCGCACCAATCAGCATGGAGTCACACTGGGTAAAGTTACGGGCATTTTCAGCACTTGGCAGGATCTTCACCAGCCCGCGATAGCTGTTCTGGCTGTGGCCAGCGGAAATACCTTTGGAGATGATGGTCGATTTGGTGTTTTTACCAATGTGGATCATCTTGGTGCCGGTATCTGCCTGCTGTTTCCCGCTGGTCAGTGCAACTGAGAAGAATTCACCGATTGAGTTATCGCCTTTCAGGATAACGCTCGGGTATTTCCAGGTAATCGCTGAGCCGGTTTCAGACTGCGTCCAGGACATTTTCGAGCCCGCGCCTTCGCACAATGCACGTTTGGTCACGAAGTTCAGGATCCCGCCGCTGCTATCTTTACTGCCGGAGAACCAGTTCTGCACGGTGGAATATTTCACTTCCGCATCTTTATGCAGAATGACTTCAACCACGGCCGCGTGAAGCTGATAGGTATCACGAACCGGTGCGGAACAGCCTTCGATATAGCTGACGTAACTGCCTTCGTCTGCAATCAGGATTGTACGTTCGAACTGACCGGTTTTCGCGGCGTTAATCCGGAAATACGTAGACAGTTCCATCGGGCAACGGACGCCTTTAGGGACATACACGAAAGTACCGTCGGACGCGACCGCCGCATTCAGCGCTGCAAAGAAGTTATCCTGCGCAGGCACAACGGTACCGAGGTATTTACGCACCAGGTCCGGGTATTCGTGAATGGCTTCGCCGAATGAGCAGAAGATAACGCCTGATTCAGCCAGCTTTTCACGGTATGTGGTAGAAACGGAAACGGAGTCGAAAATGGCATCAACCGCCACTTCTTTCCCTTCACGCACAGGAACACCCAGCTGTTCAAACGCTTTTTCCACTTCGCTGGTCAGGTAATTTTTACCGTCAAGCGCAGGAATGCTGTGAGAATTTTCAGGAGGTTGCTGCGTGGCACCAGGCTGAGAACCACAGGTATCATCACAGCTGCCGCATGAAGGTGCGGAGTAATAGCTGTAATCCTGATAGTCGAGAGGCGTGTAATACGCTTTCAACCAGTGAGGTTCTTCCATTTTCAACCAGGCATGATAAGCCTGCAGACGGAACTCCAGCATCCACTCCGGCTCATTGCGCTTTGCGGAAATGGCACGCACGACATCTTCGTTGATGCCTGATGCTAATTCATCGGTTGCCAGCTGGGTGAAGAACCCTTCCTTATAGTTCGTCTCCTCGCCGACCCAAGACTGCACATCATCTGGAATTTCTACGTTGCTTCGTGACATGTTGGTTACATCGCTTTGTTTACAATAATCTTAAAGACTGTTTGCCCGGCTGACTTACAGGCCGAAACTTTCACCACACCCGCAGGCATGCTGAGCTTTTGGATTATTGAATTTAAATATCTGATTCAGCCCTTCGCGGACAAAATCTACCTCGGTTCCGTCAATGAAAGGCATCGCCTTCAGCGGAACAAACAGCAAAGCGCCGTCATGTTCAAACACCAGGTCATCGCTGGCCGGTTGTTTGGTTAAATCCAGAACGTAGCCAAAGCCGGCGCAGCCCGATTGTTTTACCGAAAGCTGGAGACCTTTGACTTCTGGATCCTGTTCCATCAGGTTCTTCACCTGTTTGGCTGCAGAATCAGTCAGGATCACACCTTGCCATACGTTGTCGTCTAAAGAGAAAGAGCCGACAGTTTCAGTTTGCATCTGTCTTACCTCATATTTTTACGGTCATAGAGAAGACCTATTGTCTCTATTCTAGTGATAAGATTTATCACTTCAACCTCTTGTTTTAAGAGGGTATAGCGATTGCGCATGAGGAAAGTCGCTCAATGTGCATCGGGTTTACATCTGGCTGCTGGCGGGTCTTGAACACCGCAACCATCAACTGATTGAATAAGTTGTCAATTTTTTGTTAAAAATTAAAATTAACCTTATATTTTGTGTGGCTTAATAGCTTTCATTGTGTCTATTATAAAACATTCATCGGAAATGCCTATTTATGAATTCGCCACAATCAAAATAATTAAAGCTCTTTTTGCTTACCTGCTCTGGCGCAACAAAATCAAAAAAACCGGATGAAAACGTTGATCCGGCGATTTTTTGCCAATATGATACTTATTCTTTGATAATGATTATCATTCAGATAACCCGGAATACTGAGAATGGCTCAATCGGTAAATGCGTGGTTGCAGGGCAAGATAGACGACTACAAATCGAGTGTCCGCGATGCCACCGTGGATTTCTATATGGCGGATGCCGCCTTACGACGCCCGGACGCGCATCTTTGCCAGCTCAAACGCTTTAACAGCATTTGCCTTGATATGGCCAATCTTTGCCTGCAAAACGGGGACGACCACAGTTATCTGCATGCTTTGTGCAAGCTTCACAACCGGCTGATCCTTGAAATCAACAGCGTTGTGCGTTGTGAACTTTTCCGTGTACAGAGCTATCACTTTGCCAGACACACGCTAAAACTCATTTGTCAGTATTATGCCATGATGGGCATCTGGGAAAAAGCAACGGCATTTCAAACTGATTTTGCCAAGCGCGTTCCCTTCCAACTTTAGTCAGTTTTCAACGTGCCAGAGAAAGATCTCAGGCAAATAAAAAGGCGGACACATTAACTGTGACTCCGCCTTTTGCATTCAGCTTAGGGATATGACGTTGAAAAAACGCGCTAACCTGATGGCCTGAATTTAATGATCAATGACCATTGTGGTCAGTCTGGAAATACAACACAGGCCACCCTGCTCATCGAAAATCTCAATCTGCCAGACCTGACTCCGTTTCCCGGTTCGCAGAGCACGGCAAACCCCGCGCACAACCCCTTCCCTCGCGGACTTCATGTGACTGGCATTTATCTCAACCCCAACGACCGTCTGATGACCTTCAGTGCACAGATAACCGGCCATCGATCCCATAGTTTCCGCCAGAACCACCGAGGCGCCACCGTGTAAGAGGCCAAACGGCTGAGTCGTTCGCTCATCTACTGGCATCGTCGCTTCAAGAAAATCTTCGCCCAGCCTGGTGAAAACAATCCCCACATGTCCAACCATACATCCCTGACTGCGCTGGTTCAGTGCTTCAAGGTTTGCGTTCCTTTTCCAGAATGACATCGAGCCTCCTTATTGGTTAAGGGATGATATCCAGTAATGCCTGCAACGGATGGCGAACCCCGTTGCCTTCAATGCGTTTTACCTGGCTGCGGCAGGAGTAACCAGTCGCCAGGCAGCGCTGGCGCGGCAACCGCTGTAAAGAGGTATGCCAGGACAGCTCGTAAATCCCCAGCGAATTTTCAAGGTTTTTACTTTCATGTCCGTACGTTCCCGCCATACCGCAACATCCCACACTGACATTTTCCAGCTTCGCGCCATAGCGGGCAAAGATATCCCCCCACTGTTTGCTGCTGTTGGGTAATGCCGTGCTTTCAGTGCAATGGCCGAACAGATACCAGGACTCTCCGCTTTGCTGCTGTGCCGGTCGTTCGCCCAACCAGTTATCCAGCCATTCATGTACAAGCTGAACCTGGAACGAGCCACGTGATTCGCCAAGGATTTCTTTGTACTCATCGCGATAACACAGCACCAGCGCAGGATCGACACCGACAAGCGGAATACCTAACTGCGCCACACGGTTGAGAAATACCGACGTCTTGCGTGCCGTTTTCGCGAAACGCGTCAGGAATCCTTTGATGTGCTGCGCTTTTCCGTTTGGAGAGAAAGGCAATAGCACCGGTTTGAGACCCAGTTTTTCAATTAACCGTACAAAATCAGCCACGACCTGCGCATCATAGAAACTGGTGAAAGGATCCTGCACCACCAGAACGTATTCGCCGCGCTGTGCCGGAGGAATTTTTTCCAGCTGTTCAAGCGTCATTTTACTGGCGCGGTGCCCCAGCAACTGCTCGCGTAACGTCGGGGAAGACAGCAAAGGCAAATCCACCATGCCAATACTTTTGCGGCTCATTTCCCGTACCCAGGGCTGCCTGAGGAAGAAGTTAAACAGCTTTGGCGCTTTCGCCATTATTGGTGCATAGCTTTCGACACTTGCCACGAAATGGTCACGCGCCGGGCGCAGATAGCGGGTGTGATAAAGCTGGAGGAAGCGCGAGCGGAAACCGGGAACATCAATTTTGATCGGGCACTGTGTCGAACACGCCTTACAGGCCAGACAACCCGACATCGCTTCTTTTACTTCATGGGAGAAATCATATTCGCCTTTGCTGGCATGCCAGGTATTACGGGTACGGTCGATCAGGCTGCGGAAACTCAGGCCTTTTTCCGGCAGTGCATTTTCCAGCGCCAGCGGATCGACACCTTGTTCTGAAAGTAAGCGCAACCATTCCCGCACCAGACCGGCACGCCCTTTCGGCGAATGGATACGGCTGCCGGTAATTTTCATCGACGGACACATCGGACTTTTCGCATCAAAGTTAAAGCACAGACCGTTGCCGTTACACTCCAGAGCGCCGCGGAATGACTGGCGCACTTCCAGCGGGATCCGGCGATCAAGGGTGCCGCGTTTCGGCGCATCGACCTTCATCATTGGCTCATCGCATTCCAGCGGCGCGCAAATTTTGCCCGGATTAAGACGGTTATCCGGGTCAAAAACCGTTTTGATCCGGCGTAATTCATGGAACAGCGCTTCTCCGAAGAAAGCCGGGCTGTATTCGGCGCGGAAACCTTTACCGTGTTCTCCCCACAGCAAACCACCGTATTTGGCCGTGAGGGCAACGACTTCATCCGATATCTGCTTCAGCAGCATTTCCTGTTGTGGGTCACACATGTCCAGCGCAGGGCGAACGTGCAAAACACCGGCGTCCACGTGCCCAAACATGCCGTAACTCAGGTTATGGCTGTCGAGCAATGCACGGAATTCAACGATATAATCGGCCAGATGCTGCGGCGGCACGCAGGTATCTTCTGCAAACGGCAACGGCTTAGCCTGCCCTTTCGCATTCCCCAGCAGGCCGACGGCTTTCTTACGCATATTATAGATGCGCTCAATCCCAGGCAGATCCGCGCAAATCTGGTAGCCAATAACGCCACCTTCTTTGTCGCTCATCAGCCCGTCAAGACGCTCACATAACGCACTGACCTGACCTTCAATAAGGTCGGCATCATCGCCCGCAAACTCAACAATGTTGAGTCCCTGCATATCCTTACCTTCAACGTCGGTGATGTAATCACGCACGCTGTGCCAGACGATATCTTCACGGGCCAGATTCAGGACTTTGGAGTCAACGGTTTCAACCGACAACGCTTTGGCTTCCACCATGAAAGGGGCATTACGCAGCGCGGAGTTGAAAGAATCATATTTGATATTCACCAGACGCCGCACTTTGGGAATTGGCGTGATATTCAGACGCGCTTCAGTAATAAAGGCCAGCGACCCTTCAGAGCCCGTGAGGATGCGGGTCAGATCGAAGGTTTGCAGGTCATCACTCAGGACATGGCGTAAGTCATAGCCCGTCAGGAAGCGGTTTAATTTCGGGAATTTTTCAATGACCAGCGCACGGTTATCGCGGCAACTGTCCAGCACCGTACGATAAATCCGCCCGATAACCGAATCTTCTTCACCGAGTTTATCCGCCAGCGCCACCGGCACTGCAACGGTATCAAGCATCTCGCCGCCGAGCACAATCGCACGAACCCCGAGAACGTGATCTGACGTCTTACCGTAAACCAGCGAACCTTGTCCGGACGCATCGGTGTTAATCATGCCACCGAGCGTTGCACGGTTGCTGGTCGACAGCTCCGGAGAAAAGAAATAACCAAAAGGACGCAGATAATCATTGAGCTGGTCTTTAATGACACCGGCTTCGACCTTGACCCAACCTTGATCAACGTTGATATCCAGGATGCGGTTCATATGACGGGACATATCAACCACAATTCCACGGTTCAGCGACTGACCGTTGGTACCGGTACCGCCACCACGCGGCGTAAAGACCAGCGTTTTAAAACGCTCCTGCCCGGCAAGACGCGCAATCAGTGCAACATCAGACGTGGCGATAGGGAATAAGACAGCATCCGGCAACAGCTGATAAACGCTGTTATCAGTTGCCATCGTCAGGCGGTCCGCATAAGTCGTCGTGGCATCACCTGTAAAACCGTTACTTTTGAGCGCTTCCAAAAAATCGAGCACCAGCTGGATGACACCCGGCGCCTGAGAAATCTGTGGGATCATTGAATTATGACTCTGTCTTTGTTGTATGCCTGGCGGGCCCGAGGCGACCTGCCGGATCTGCGAGGCAGATCCACCCTGTTATTTACCCAGAATAAAAACTAACATACTTCGTTTTTAAGCGCTCCGTCTGGTTCGCCTTTGTTGCATTTGTTTCATGACACGCCGCAAAAAGCACGACTGGCAACAACGTGTTGCAACTAATTGTGTGCGGCGCTATCCAAAAGCAGCCTGATGTCCCATGCTTATTTATCGCTATCCCAATGTAGCTGTAGTTTTTAAGGCACAAGGCGCGTGCCTTACTTCGTTTATCCAAATGAGAAACATGAATGAATCTCCCAATTAAACGTTACGATTTGCCCCAGATTATGTTCGGGGTATTGTTCATAGCACTGATGACCATCGCCAGTATCTGGATTGTTCAGCCTTTTATTCTTGGCTTTGCCTGGGCGGGGATGGTGGTGATTGCAACCTGGCCGCTGATGATTAAATTACAGCGAATTCTGTGGGGACGGCGTTTCCTGGCCGTCATCTTGATGACGCTGTTGCTGATCCTGTTGTTCGTTTTGCCGATTGCCTTGCTGGTCAGCAGCGCAATTGAAAATGGCGCGCCGCTGGTGGGGATCGCCACCAATCCGTCGACCCTTCATATGCCGGATTTTCACTGGCTAAACTCTATTCCTATGGTCGGCCATAAACTTTACAGCGGCTGGCATGCCCTCATTAACGGCGGCGGTAATGCCCTGATGAGCAAAGTCCAGCCTTATGTCGGGCAAACCGCTTCCTGGTTTGTCACGCAGGCCGGGCATCTGGGCCGTTTTATCGTCCACTGTTCTCTGATGTTGCTGTTCAGCGCGCTTCTTTATAGTCGTGGCGAGCAGGTCGCGATGGGCATCCGCCATTTCGCCGTGCGTCTGGCGGAAGAACGTGGCGATGCTGCGGTTATTCTCGCCGGCCAGGCAATTCGCGCCGTTGCGCTGGGCGTGGTGGTCACAGCGATTGTTCAGTCAGTGCTGGGCGGCATCGGCCTGGCAATAGCCGGTATCCCGTATGCAACGGTTTTAACCGTGGTGATGTTTGTTTGTTGCGTCGCACAAATCGGACCTTTGCTGGTGCTTATCCCGGCCATCATCTGGCTTTACTGGTCGGGTGATAATACCTGGGGCACGGTGCTGCTGGTTTGGAGTTGCGTCGTGGGCTCGCTGGATAACGTTTTACGCCCGGTGCTTATCCGTATGGGTGCAGATTTGCCTATGCTGCTGATTTTATCCGGTGTTATTGGCGGTCTGTTCGCGTTCGGGATGATTGGCCTGTTTATCGGCCCTGTCGTTCTGGCGGTATCTTATCGCCTGATTTCGCTGTGGGTTCACGAAGCGCCAGAACCGGATGCCGATCCGGAAGAAGCGCTGAAAGCACTCGATGAGTAATTGTTCCGCGAAATAATTTCATCCGGCGTTGTCTTGGATCTTAAAAGGCAACGCCCTCTTCTTTATTCCTCATTTCTTCTTCCTATTTTGAAACCTTCAAAACAATCCTTCTCATCTATTAGTATGAGAATAATACCTATTAGGACGATTCTTACAGACTAAATATCTCGAGAAATCTAGTATTATTAACAGTTCGGATTTCAACCCACTGATTTATATACAGGCTTTCCCCTGAGCCGGTATACCCCAAATTGCTGTGTGTAGTCTTTGCCTGTCTCCAATGACGGGCTTTTTTTTTATTTTTTTCTCCCCTCGAGATTAATTACGGCACCTCCATTTACCTGATTTAATTTTTCAAAAAAAAGGCCATTGCCCGAAAGCAACAGCCTTTATTTCATTTATTCAAACCTGAAGTATTTATTTACTTTTCTGCCAGCGCCAGCCAGGTCTGCACCACGGTATCCGGGTTCAGCGACAGACTGTCGATGCCTTCTTCCATCAGCCATTGTGCAAAATCCTGATGGTCAGACGGACCCTGCCCGCAGATTCCAACATATTTACCCTGTTTCTTAGCTGCTTTGATTGCCATTGAAAGCAAAGCTTTAACCGCTTCGTTGCGCTCATCAAAGAGTTCAGACACCACGCCGGAATCACGATCCAGCCCCAGCGCCAGCTGAGTCATGTCATTTGAACCGATTGAGAAACCATCAAAATGCTCGAGGAACTGATCGGCAAGTAATGCATTCGATGGAATTTCACACATCATAATGACCTTAAGGCCATTCTCTCCGCGCTTCAGCCCCTGATTTGCCAGTTCCTTCACCACAGCCTCAGCCTGCGCCACAGTTCGGACAAATGGGATCATAACTTCAACATTGGTCAGTCCCATATCGTTACGAACCCGTTTCATCGCCTCGCACTCCAGCGCGAAACAATCGCGGAAGCTGTCTGAAACGTAACGACCAGCGCCGCGGAAGCCCAGCATCGGGTTCTCTTCGTGCGGTTCATACTTCTCGCCGCCCACCAGATTGGCGTATTCATTCGATTTAAAATCGGATAAACGCACAATCACACGTTTTGGCCAGAACGCTGCGCCCAGTGTCGCGATCCCTTCCGTCAGGCGGGCAACATAGTATTCACGCGGACTGTCGTAGCCCTGAATCAGTTTCTTAATTTGTTCCTGTAATTCCGGCGTCTGAGTATCGAACTCCAGCAGCGCTTTTGGATGGACGCCGATCATGCGGTTGATAATGAATTCTAAACGCGCGAGCCCGACGCCTTCATTTGGCAGACAGGCAAAATCAAAAGCCCGGTCCGGATTACCGATATTCATCATGATTTTTAGCGGCAACTTCGGCAGCTCATCGACTTCTGAGCTTTGCACCGTGAAGTCCAGTTCGTCCTGGTAGACATAACCGGTATCGCCCTCAGAACAGGACACCGTCACTTTCTGATTTTCTTTCAGTTTTTCAGTCGCATCGCCACAACCGACAACGGCAGGGATCCCCAGTTCACGGGCAATGATTGCCGCATGGCAGGTTCGGCCGCCACGGTTAGTCACAATGGCTGAGGCCTTTTTCATGATCGGTTCCCAGTCAGGGTCCGTCATGTCAGTAACCAGAATGTCACCCGCTTTCACATGATGCATTTCACTGATGTCATGGATGATTTTCACCGGCCCGGCACCGATACGATGACCAATGGCCCGGCCTTCTACCAGAACTTTGCTGCTGCCATTGAGCTGATAACGTTCCATTACCTGACCGTTTGAACGTACGGTCTCAGGACGTGCCTGCACAATATATAACTTACCGTTATTACCATCTTTCGCCCACTCAATATCCATCGGGCGCCCGTAGTGCTTTTCAATCAATAATGCCTGACGTGCCAGAGCCTGCACTTCGTCATCGGTCAGCGAGAAACGGGTGCTCAGTTCAGCCGGCACGTCTTCAATTTGTACCTGTTTACCGTGTTCCTGGCTTGGCGCATAAATCATGCGGATTTTCTTTGAGCCCATGGTACGGCGCACAATCGCAGGCTTATTTTTGGCCAGCGTCGGTTTATGCACGTAGAACTCATCCGGGTTCACCGCGCCCTGCACCACCATTTCGCCCAGACCATACGCGGAGGTGATGAAGACCACCTGATCAAAACCCGACTCCGTATCGATGGTGAACATCACGCCCGCAGCAGCGAGATCAGAGCGAACCATGCGCTGAACACCCGCAGACAACGCAACGCCGCGGTGGTCGTAGCCCTGATGTACGCGATAAGAGATTGCGCGATCGTTAAATAAGGAGGCGTAAACATGTTTCACAGCGATAAGAACTGCATCAAACCCCTGAACGTTCAGGAAGGTTTCCTGCTGCCCGGCAAAAGAAGCGTCGGGCATATCTTCCGCGGTGGCAGAGGAACGCACAGCAAAGGACGCGTCCGGCTCGCCTTCAGAAAGCTGCTGATAAGCTTCACGGATGGACTGTTCCAGCTCAGGCTGGAATGGCGTATCAATGATCCACTGGCGGATTTGCGTGCCCGCCTGGGTCAGTTGCCCGATATCATCCACATCTGTTTTGTCCAGTAATTCGTGGATCCGATGGTTAACGCCGCTTTGATCAAGAAAATCATTAAAAGCCTGAGACGTAGTGGCAAAACCGTTAGGCACGGAAACACCCAGATCAGACAGATTAGTGATCATTTCCCCGAGGGATGCGTTCTTACCCCCGACTTTATCAACGTCGTTCATACCCAGTTGGTTGTACCAGATAACATTGCGTAAATCGGGATCGAGATGAGCCATGAAACAATCCTTTCTTAATTTATTCACAGTAAAAGTCAGTAGGAGTGTAAAACCGGTCGTGCAATCGTTGCCTGAGGCAATTGGATGCCAATAAGCAACGTTGTCATTTCGAGACTAGCATAATGATCCATAAGACATAGACAGGTGAATCGATCCAGCAAATTAAACTATTTTCGTTTAGGAAAATTCCAGAACGCTAAAATTCGTCAGCAACACGACAACAACATAATCCCTTATGAATCAGTGAGAAGTGCGTATTAGTTTCGCAAGTAAATTAACCATAACAAAGTTGCTGAAGTATTGCTGACGCAATTCATAAAGCTGCGAGATATCGCGGAAAATTTAAAATGCCATTTCATTTATTACAGCCATTTTGCGCACTGTCTCGCAGGGATTAAAGGAAGGTAATGGTTAAGAAGAATTATCCTTTTTATTTCCTGAAATTCTGGTTATTACTTACGGAGTCCCGACAAGGGAAAGTGAACTGATATAAATTTAGGAGCAATGAGTGGACAGATGCGTGTTTTATATTTCCGATGGCACGGCGATTACCGCTGAAGTGGTAGGTCATGCCGTGCTTTCACAATTCCCGGTCAATTCGACGACCTACTCATTGCCCTTTGTTGAAAGCGAAGAACGGGCTCAGGCCGTCAGCCGCCAGATCAATGAGATTTTCGAAAAAACGGGCGCGCGTCCGCTGGTGTTCTACTCCATTATTGCGCCGAAGATCCGTCAGATTATTGAAAGCAGCGAAGGATTCTGTCAGGACATCGTTCAGTCCCTGGTCGCACCTCTTCAGAATGAGCTTGGCGTTGAACCGACACCGGTGGCAAACCGTACGCACGGTCTGACCGCCAGCAATATCAGCAAATATGATGCCCGTATTGCGGCTATCGATTACACGCTGGCGCACGATGACGGTATATCCCTGCGTAATCTCGATCAGGCACAAGTTATTTTGCTGGGCGTTTCGCGCTGCGGTAAAACACCCACCAGCCTTTACCTTGCATTACAGTTTGGGATCCGCGCGGCAAACTATCCGTTTACCGCCGATGATATGGATAATATTCAGCTTCCCGCCGCGCTGAAACCGCACATGCACAAGCTTTTCGGGCTGACGATTGACCCGGAAAGGCTGACCGCTATCCGTCAGGAACGGGTGGAAAACAGCCGCTATGCGTCATTACGCCAGTGCCGGATGGAAGTGTCTGAAGTAGAAGCATTATTTCGCAAAAATCAAATTCGTTATCTCAACAGTACAAATTATTCCGTTGAGGAAATTTCGGCGAAGATTATGGACAGCTTTGGTATGAGTCGCCGCATGTTCTGATTCATTTAATGATTTGGATGGCAGAACGTGCCGAGAGTGATTGAAATCATCTGTTTTTGCGTTATTGTGATCGCCATCACTTCCCGGTATTCCTGCCGCAGCGAAGAAACAAATTTTCGAGAACACCATGTCACAAACAGATGAACTGCGTACGACGCGCATCGACAGCCTGATTACGCCTCAGGCACTGGCAGATAAATTGCCAATCTCCCCGTCGGTCGCACAGCATGTAATGGAATCACGCAAACGTATTGAAAAAATCATCAGCGGTGAAGACCCGCGCCTTCTGGTGATTGTTGGTCCCTGCTCTATTCACGATATTGAAGCTGCAATTGATTACGCCGGTCAGCTCAGCGTATTACGCGAAAAATATCAGGATCGTTTAGAGATCGTGATGCGCACCTATTTTGAAAAACCGCGAACCGTCGTGGGCTGGAAAGGCTTAATTTCTGACCCGGAACTTAACGGTTCCTGCCGCGTGAATGACGGAATTGAACTGGCGCGTAAAGTCTTGCTGGCCATCAATCAGTTAGGAATTCCAACGGCCACTGAGTTCCTGGATATGGTTATCGGCCAGTATATCGCCGACCTTATCAGCTGGGGCGCAATCGGTGCGCGCACTACGGAAAGCCAGATCCACCGTGAAATGGCTTCTGCGCTGTCTTGCCCGGTCGGTTTTAAAAATGGTACTGACGGCAATACGCGTATCGCCATCGATGCCATCCGCTCGTCACGCACCAGCCACATGTTCCTGTCGCCGGATAAGAACGGTCAGATGACCATTTATCGCACAGCGGGCAATCCTTACGGCCACGTGATTATGCGCGGCGGCAAAAAGCCTAATTATCATGCCGATGATCTTGAACAGGCCTGCCTGAGTTTGTCTGAGTTTGACCTGCCGCAACGTCTGGTAATCGATTTCAGTCACGGAAATTGTCAGAAGCAACATCGCCGCCAGCTGGACGTCGCCGAAGACATCTGCCAGCAAATCCGCAATGGCTCTACCGCCGTCGCGGGCATTATGGCCGAGAGTTTCCTGGCAGAAGGCACGCAGCCTATTGTTCCCGGCAAACCGCTGGTTTATGGCAAATCCATTACCGACCCTTGCCTGAGCTGGGCTGACACTGAAACCCTTCTGTCGATGCTGGCTGAAGCGACCAATTCAAGATTCTGAATACCCCGAAGTCATCTTCTTAAGGGCAACATATGTTGCCCTTTTTAATGCCCGCTCCAGGGCAATTCTCCTTCCCTTCAAACGCTTCCAGTGACTTTCCCCGCGGCTTATCCTCCGCAAATTAAGGGGTTATCAGTGAATAATTACATTCCATCAACAAAAATTTTCTTGATGTGTTTGTGCAATGATTTGATAATGATTATCAAATTGATATTAATTCCCATTACCAGCAATGGAATTAGCTGGTCTCTGGTCCAAATATTTTTACAAATCATTCACATAACAACGCGATTTTTTATCTGCCTGATGGCAGATGACATTAAGACAACGAGGAGACAGCAATGCATTCAGTTCACTATCAGGACTATTTACAGGCCAAAGAAGCCAATCCCGGTAAATATGCCCGCGATCTGGCGGGAATTTTAGGTATCAGTGAAGCCGAGTTAACCTCTTTACGCGTTTCGCATGATGCAGTGAAACTGGATGTCGATGCCCGTACATTGCTGGCCGCACTGGAAAATGTGGGCGGGACCAAATCCATCACCCGCAATGATTATGCTGTTCACGAACAGCAGGGGCGCTATGAAAACCAGCATCTCAGCGGCCATGCGGGGTTAATCCTGAATCCGCGCGCGCTGGATTTACGTCTTTTCCTTCAGCACTGGCTGCACGTTTTCAGCATGTCTGAAAACACAGCCCGCGGCGTGCGGCACAGTATTCAGTTCTTTGATGCATACGGCGACGCGGTTCATAAAGTGTATAACACCGACGAAACCGACATGGCAGCCTGGGACGCGCTGATTGCCCAGTACAAAACTGATGTCAATCCTCCGCTGCAGATTGAACCGGTCGCGCCTGTGGCTCCGGCCAGCGTTTCTGATACCAGCAGCATCGATGCTGACTGGCGTGCAATGACAGATGTTCACCAGTTCTTCCAGCTTCTCAAACGCCATGATGTCACCCGCCAGCAGGCTTTCAAAGCAGTAGGCGACGATCTGGCATGGCGTGTCGAAAACGGTTCACTGACCCGTTTGCTGAACATCGCAAAAGATGATCAGAATGAAATTATGATTTTCGTTGGCAACCGCGGTTGCGTGCAAATCTTCACCGGCCAGATTGAAAAAGTGATGCCACACGGCGAATGGATTAACGTTTTCAACGAACGCTTCACCCTTCATCTGGTGGAAAGCGCCATCGCAGAAAGCTGGATCACCCGAAAACCGACCAAAGACGGCTTTGTCACCAGCCTGGAATTATTTGCCGCAGACGGCACGCAAATTGCCCAACTGTACGGCCAGCGTACTGAAGGCACGGCAGAACAGACCCGGTGGCGCGAACAACTGGCACAACTAAGCAGCGAAGGCGTTGCCGCATGAAAACACCTCTGAAAGCGCTGATTGCCGCTGCGGCAATTTTGTCTGCACCCGTGCTCCACGCCGCAGAGAAACTGGTCAGCATCGGCGGCGATGTGACCGAAATTGTCTACGCCCTCGGGGCAGGCGATGAAATGGTGGCACGCGATAGCACCAGCCTGCGTCCGCAGGCGGTACTTAAACTGCCGGATGTCGGTTATATGCGCCAGCTCAACACCGAAGGGATCCTGTCCATGCGCCCTTCGATGGTGCTGAGCAGCGAGCTGGCAGAACCTTCACTGGTTTTACAGCAACTGGCACAAAACGGCGTGAAGGTCATTCGCGTGCCGGGCACGGCTTCTGTCGATACCGTACCTAAAAAGATTGAAGTGATTGCAGACGCGCTCAACCGTCAGGCGGAAGGCGCAAAGCTGATTGCCACGTACCGTTCTCAGCTTGATGCCATCCATCACGATGCTTTGCCGGTAAAAATTCTGTTTGTCATGAGCCACGGCGGAATGTCGTCTATGGCAGCAGGCCAGAATACGGCGGCTGACGCGATGATCACGTCCGTAGGTGCGAAAAATGCTATGCAGGGGTTCAGCCGTTATCGCCCTCTTTCGCAGGAAGGCGTCATTGCCAGCGCTCCGGACATTTTATTGCTGACCTCCGACGGCGTGAAAACGCTGGGCGGCATGGATCAGGTCTGGAAATTACCGGGGGTTGCCATGACGCCGGCAGGCAAAAATAAGCGCGTTTTAGTGCTTGATGATATGTCGCTGCTGGGCTTTGGCCTGCAAACGCCGGTCGTTATGGCACAACTGCGTCAGGCGGCGGAACAAGCGAAATGAGCAGCATGAGCCCCCCAATGCCGTCCCGACGCCGTTCTCCTGTCTGGGCGCTGATCGGCCTCGGTGGTGCTCTGCTGGTACTGGCTATTCTGGCAGCCAATACCGGGGCGATGGCGTTGTCACTGCGTACCTTGTTAATGCGGCCTTTTGACGACGGGTTATGGCAAATCTGGCTGACAGTTCGTCTGCCCCGCGTGCTGCTGGCCGTAGTGGTCGGCTGCGCGCTGGCCTGTTCCGGTGCTGTGATGCAGGGTTTGTTTCGCAACCCGCTGGCGGATCCGGGTTTGCTTGGGATCAGCAGCGGCGCGGCGCTGGCAGTGGCACTGACTATTGTCATGCCGCTGTCGCTACCGCCGGTTCTGGCACTCTACGGTCACATGTTCAGCGCCTTTGCGGGAAGCCTGGCAATTTCGGCCATCGTCTTCGCGCTGAGCCGTTTCGGGCATGGCGGGTTGTCGCGTTTACTTCTCGCCGGCATTGCCATAAACGCCCTGTGTGGCGCAGCCGTTGGCGTTCTGACTTACGTCAGCGATGACCAGCAGCTGCGCCAGTTTTCTTTGTGGAGCATGGGCAGCCTCGGACAGGCGCAATGGCCAACGCTGGCGGTTGCCGCATCGTTAATTCTGCCCGCCTGCGTGGCGACATTATTCATGGCGCGTCGCCTGAATATTTTGCAGCTCGGTGAGGAAGATGCGCATTACCTTGGCGTTAACGTTCGCCGCACGCAGTTGCAATTATTGCTGCTGAGTGCGCTGCTGGTGGGCGCTGCGGTCGCAGTTTCCGGTGTTATCGGCTTTATCGGTCTGGTCATTCCTCACCTGCTGCGCATGCGGCTGGGTGCAGATCATCGCTGGTTATTACCGGGATCAGCCATGGCCGGAGCCTGCCTGTTATTACTGGCAGACACGCTGGCAAGAACGCTGGTCGCACCGGCTGAAATGCCGGTGGGCCTGCTGACCAGTCTTCTGGGTGGCCCGTATTTCTTATGGTTAATTTTACGGCCCGGAGTGCCGCGCAATGTCTGATCTCACTTCATTGCTGGTTGCGGAAAATTTGTCCTATTCCGCCGGAGGTCGTCGCTTAATTGACGACGTATCACTCAGCCTGAAAAGCGGCGAAATGGTCGCGCTGATCGGACCAAACGGCGCGGGGAAATCCACGCTGATGCGCATGCTGACAGGTTATCTGACGCCGCAGTCCGGGCATTGTACATTACAGGGAAAACGGCTGGCCGACTGGACATCGAAGGATCTTGCCCGCACCCGCGCGGTGATGCGCCAGAACAGTACGATGGCGTTCGGTTTCAGCGTGCGTGAAGTGCTGACGCTCGGACGCTCACCGCACGGCCAGCAAAATATGCAACATGCGATGAACGAAGTGATGCAGCAGACCGGTTGTATGACGCTGGCAGAACGCGATTATCGCCATTTGTCAGGCGGCGAGCAGCAGCGGGTGCAGCTTGCACGCGTGCTGATTCAGCTCTGGCAACCTGCCCCTGCTCCGCGCTGGCTTTTTCTGGATGAACCGACGTCGGCGCTCGATTTATACCATCAGCAACATGCATTGCGCCTGTTGCGCGAGCTGACCCTGAAAACGCCATTGTCGGTATGCTGCGTGCTGCACGATCTCAATCTGGCGGCGCTGTATGCTGACAGGATAATTTTGCTGCACAGCGGTAAAGTTGTTGCCAGCGGAACACCGGCTGAAGTGCTGAGCGAAGAAACGCTGAGCCGCTGGTATCAGGCCGATCTGAACGTCTGCGCGCATCCGGAAACCGCTTTACCGCAGGTTTTCCTGCGTCAGTAAACACGGCCTCAAAACAAAAATGCCACAACACCGTTTCGGGTATGTGGCATTTTTTAACTGCGCGTTAGCTGGAGCAGGAAATTTCCAAATGTTTTCCCCAGTCCGGCGGTAATGCCGCCATCGCATCGTATTGCGGAGCATCGCTGTAAGGGTCGAGAAGCGCCTCATGTAGCTGTGTCAGCGCACTGATATCGTCTTTTTCCGCCTTTTCAATCGCCTGCTGCGCCAGATAATTACGCAAAATGATCCGCGGATTACTTTGCTTCATCGCCTGCTGACGGGTCTCATCGTCGATATTCTCCGTCTGCAAACGCTCGCGATAGGCCTGATACCAGCTGTCAAACGCCGGGCGATCAATGAATTCATCGCGTAACGGGGATTGCGCCTGTTGCTGTTCCACATGGCTGAGCAGTCGGAAAGTCTGCGTGAAATCCCTGCCTTCTTTCGCCATCAGGCTGAGCAATCCGGTCAGCAAATCGTTATCCCGTTTATCTTCCGTGAAGAAGCCCAGCTTGCCGCGCATCAGCGTGCCGTAGGCTTTCATTAACGCCGGTTCGTAACAATCCAGCGCTGCCTGTAATTGTTCGTTGCTCATCAGGCCGGACAGCGTTTGAGCCAGCCGGTGAAGGTTCCAGTACGCCACCGCAGGCTGGTTATCGTAGCTGTAGCGTCCCTGATGATCGGAATGATTGCAAATGTAGCCCGGCTGGTAGTCGTCCAGAAAACCGTAGGGACCGAAATCAATGGTCAGGCCGAGAACCGACATGTTATCGGTGTTCATTACGCCGTGCGCAAACCCGATACTTTGCCACTGCGCAATCAGCGCGGCGGTTCGCTCAACCACATCGGAGAACCATTGCTGGTAACGCCGCGTCGCGTCCGGCTCGCTTTCCGGCAACTGAGGCCAGTGATGGGCGATTACGTAATCCGCCAGTTGTTTCACCTGTTCGGGCTGTTTACGGTAATAAAAATGCTCGAAATGGCCGAAGCGGATATGACTTTCAGCCACGCGCATCAGCATTGCGCCGCGTTCCGGCTGTTCACGAAAAACAGGTTCGTCGCTGGTCACGATCGACAACGCGCGGGTCGTCGGCACCGATAAATGATGAAGCGCTTCGGACGCCAGGAACTCACGGATCACCGAGCGCAGCACGGCCCGGCCATCGCCCATGCGTGAATAAGGCGTCAGACCCGCGCCTTTCAGATGCCAGTCAAAGCGTTGTCCTGAAGGTAAAACCTGTTCACCGAGTAAAATCCCGCGGCCGTCGCCCAGTTGTCCGGCCCATTGCCCAAACTGATGTCCGCTGTAAACCTGTGCCAGCGGCAACATGCCCGGGAAGAATTTTTCACCGCACCAGAACTCCCGGTGCTCAGCATCAAAGAGAGTGTCATCCAGCCCAAGCTGGCGGGCCAGCGGTTCACTGTGGTACAGAAGGCGCGCGCCTTTCAGCGGCGTGGGCTGAAGCGCGGTATAAAAACCGGGTAACTGGTCTGCGTAATGATGTTCGAATTGCGGCATAAATCCCCCTTTTCCTTAGTGTAGGGCGGCATCGCGGTGATTAACACGGAGTAATAACAGGGAGATTGCGGAGCGCGGAAATGAAAAATCCCGGTGCAGCAGGCGCTGACCGGGATAATGGCACCAGAACTGGAGTTACCGATTAATGAAATTGGCCGGGCCGGACAAGCAGATTGTCCAGCTCTGCGGGGTCCACACCCGGCCAAAGCAAACCTTTCATCCCCTGTACATCGGTCTTACGCAGCGCATCAAAGTAGGCCTGACTGTCCAGACCATCCACCACAATATTGCGACAAAACCGGTTAACATTTCTCAGGAGCGACGGCATCACAATGGCAAAATGCTCGCCCTCAAAAAGCTGCCAGAACAGATTTTTATCCAGTTTCACCCATTGAAAAAGGTGATCGAAAACGGGTGCCATCGTGACATTCCCTGAGCCAAAATTGTCCAGCCATAAGGGAAAATGTTGCTTGAGCGCCATCAGTTGCGGGTTTTTCCGGCCCTCAGAAAGTTGCGGGAAAGATTCGCTCAGATTCAGATGAATAAAAGGATGTGCCTTAAAAGCATCGCGGAGGGTTTCATCCTCGAGCAGTAACGCCACCTGTTTTTCTTCCACGCCGATATTTAAAATGACCTGGTTATCACAAAACCAACGGGCATGTTCATTAGCCCAAATTTGTTGCTCATTAAGAAAACGTTGCAGCTGAGTCTGAGTGAGCAAATTCAGCACAAGCTCTGTTGGCATGATTAGCTTGCTGTCTGCGCTGGAAAAACGACACACTAATTCTATCGCGAGTAACTTCCCTTCGATTGAGTAAACCGGCTGGCACAGATAGTTGCTGTTAAACGCCGTATCGAATTGTATTTTCATTTTTGTCCAAAACATCAACGGCACTGCGAATTGATTAATAACTTTTTTGACTATCAATCAGATCATAAAGATACCGGAGCCCCGAGGCGTCACCGAAATATTAGAGAAATTGATATCAAGAAAGAACCTAGCCGGATTCAAGGGTTGAGTGCTGATCTCGCAAACGGCGGAGAGATCAAAAAATGTAAGAATGTATGTCCCTTTTGCGCCTTCGTTTTGAGGCGTCTTTCGGTCAGAAAGGGGCTTTCGGACTAATCTTATCGTCAGTGGTGCAAACGCGCAACACAGTCTGTGAGCGCTATCAGACATATTTTGACAAAATTTTGATTATTAATTGTGCAATCGCACAATTAAGCATGTCACTTAATATTTTATCTAATGGTTATAGTGGCTTATGAAATGTTGCGCAAGTATCAGCAGCAAGAATAACGTGCGGTTTGGCATCCCGGCTGCTTTTCTAACGTAATAATAAACCAGAGATTATTTCAAATATGTCTGCTGCATCATGGTTAAAAGAAGGGACATAAGAGACATGGACTTGTTTACCGGAACCCTTTTTTTTGCGGAAGAAACGGGTTCCGGTGATTGGATTCAGCGGATACAGCGCGCCAGCCAGATTTGCAGCTCACCAAGTTCAGCCTGCATTGCCGGGTATTGTGCGGAGATTTCCTGACAGGTCAGTGCGACATCCTGCGCATGGTAACGCGTTCCCACCAGCGCATCGGCCAGCGCCAGCATAGGCGCAGGATTCAGGCTGTCGGTAAAAATCTGCGCCCGGCTGATGGCGCCTTTTTCCACGTCAAATGGATGTCCACTCCACCCCAGACAAAGCGTTCATTGAGTAAATGGCTGAACGCCGGCGCTTTGCCGAAATTCCATTCCCAGCTGCTTTGTTTGGCAAACCGTTCCGGAAAACCGGGAATATCCGGGAAAACGTCAGGAGAAATAATTTCAGCTTCAACGCTCGTGCCATACCATTCGAAAAATGCGGCTGTCACGGCCTGACTGATTTGCTCGTGATTAATATCCGGAACAAATTCATTGAGGTTTGCAACCCGCGAACGGACAGACGTGATGCCTTTTGCCTGTAGCTTTTTAACATCCGGATTGAGGTAGTTTGCCAGACGGCTCAGGTCAGCATTAAGCAGCAGTGTGCCGTGGTGGAATCCGCGATCGGCCGTTTCACGGTAAGCCGATCCGGAAATTTTTCTTTCACCTTCGGCAGTCTGAACAACCAAATCGTTGCGGCCGGATGCGCTGGCATTAATGCCCATGCTTTTTAGCGCATTAAGAATAATACCCGTCGAGACGCTTTTATCGTATTCCGGTTTACCTGCCATAAACGTAAAACAGGTATTGCCCAGATCGTGGAAGACCGCCCCGCCACCGCTGCTGCGGCGCGCCAGACGAATGCCGTCTTCTTCCATCCTGCGCGTATTGCATTCTTTCCACGGATTTTGCGCCTGACCGATAACCACGGTTTCGGCATTTCGCCATAAGAAAAGAACACGCTGCGTCGTCATCTCACGAAAAATACAATCTTCCACGGCCAGATTGAACCAGGGATCGTAAGAGTCGGAAAGTAAGAGTCTGAGAGGTTTCATTGCATATTCATCCTGAAAAAGTCTGTTCAGATAATAACAGCAAAAATCAGGATGAAATACGCAGTGGAATCAGGGGATAGTTTATTTAGTACGGGGCGTCAGATGCGGCGTGCCTGCCAGTAAACTTTGCGCCAGTAAACATTATCGAGCGAGGAACGCGTTACACCCTGGCTGGTCGAAGCGTGAATAAACTGGTCGGCAGTATCATAAATACCGACATGTAATCCATTTTCGCCGCTACCGGTTTTAAAGAAAACCAGATCACCAGGAAGGAGCTCATCGCGGGAAACCTTGGTGCCGATTTTGGTTTGATCGGCCGTGGTACGCGGCAGAACGACACCAAACCGGTCTCGATAGGTGCGGAAAACAAAGCCGGAACAGTCAACGCCACTGGGCTGCAATCCGCCGTAGCGATAAGGCGCGCCGTGCCACTGACTGAGCTGATCGTTAAGCTCTGCGACAACAGTAATTGAATCGGCGAAACGTCCGCTTGGCGGTGGCGCGTGGCTGCCACAACCGTTAAGAATCAGCGCAGCAACAGCCAGCAGGGAATACATGGATACGGATGACCAGCGCATAGTGCATTCCTTCTTGAATTGCATCACGGCAGGGTCAGACGCGGGAATTTGCGCGGACCGGATAAGTCGCCGTTATCTAAGAACTAATAGAATTTAGCGCTATTTTATCCGTCATCCAATATTTAATAATGTTTTTTATCGTTTAAAGCCGTTTTTAATGGACGTCTTTTACCGGTTTGCTGTGAATTAACCAGACACCGGATAAGATCAGCAGTCCCCCTAGCGTTTTGGTTAAGCTGATGCTTTCATTGAACCACGGCAATGTGACCGCCGCGATATACACCAGCGCATAGCTCAAACTCAGTAAGGTATACGCCCGGTTCAGCGGCAAATAACGTAATGCAAAGAACCAGCAGCCCATCGAAAACGCATACCCGCACAGCCCCAGAAACACGGCAACCAGCGGTTTTAAATGGCTGATAATAAAAGTAATATTAAGCTCAGCCAGTGAAACCCACGGGATCTGCACCATGCCCCATTTCATCAGCAACTGCGCCGCCGTCACCAGCAGAACGCTCGCCCCGCCCCAAAGATACCCTTTCATAAGCTGACACTCATCAGTGCGATACCGGCCATGATCAGCGCCACACCACACCAGTGGCGGCCGTCAACGTACTCCCTGAAAAACCAGCGTGCACTGAGCGTGATCAGAACAAAATTCAGGCTGAGCATCGGGTAAGCCAGGCTCAGCGGCAGAAGCTGCAACACGCGCAACCATAACAACATCGCGATGCCGAGCAACAATACCGCCAGCCCCAGCCAGCGTAAGACGCGGGCAAGACCGTCACCCGCGACCTGTGCGGCCTGCTTCTGACAAAGCTGACCGGCACAGGTGATGATGCTTACGGCAAGAACCAGAAGGAATCCGGTCATGGAAGTTTTTTGTAGAACAACAGCGCCTGGCGTTCAATCTGCACCGTCTGGTCAGCCGGTGGGAGTTTGCCAGAGATACCTGCATTTCTATCAAGTCTGAGGATCACAGAAACATTTCCTTCCTGACGTGCTTTTTGTAACCATTCCGGGAAATCCGCGGAATCGACAAATTTTGACTTCGCATCAGGATAACTCAGGCCATATTCCAGCTCACCCTTTTCACCAAACATGATGATATCGTCGCGCTTCAGAACCCAGGCTAAACCGGTTGCAATCCCCACATTGTCTGACAGGACAAAACGACTGTCCTGCAACATTGCAACATTTTCGCCGATGAAACCTTGTGGTTGCTTGGAGTCCATGACTTTTTGCGGGATCGCCTGCCCGACCAGAAGCGCCAGCACCAACGGACACGCAGCCGCCCAGTACCAGCGTTTTTTCACGTCAGTCAGTGACATCGCTCCGGCCAGTGCCCAAACGGCAAAGCACAGGATACCAATCAGCGCGCGGGGCAATTCAGCGCGGGTGAACACGGCTTTGACATGCAACGGTAAAATGCCGGAGATCACCAGAACCGCGACCGCCATCAGCACGCCAAAAACGATGTTAATGGTGCCATTGGCTTTTAGCGCCCGTAATTTTCCTGACTGACGGATCTGATCCAAATGATCGGCCATCAGCAAAGCCAGAGGCGCGAAACATGGCAATATGTACGTCGGTAATTTACCCTTCGCTACGCTGAAGAAAATCAGCGGCATGATCGTCCAGCTCAGCAGGAAGAATAATTCAGGACGCAGCACACGTTTCGTCCAGCCATCGCGTAAAGTGCCCGGCAGCAGCCCAAGCCATGGCAAAGCCCCGAGCAACAAGACCGGCACGTAGTACCAGAATGGCGCTTTATGTTGCGCATTGGATTCGGCAAAACGCTGAATATGCTCAACCCAGAAGAAGTAACGCCAGAAATCCGGTGCCTCGCGTGCGATGGCCAGCACCCATGGCAGGCTGAGTACCACCGCAGCAACAATCGCCAGCGGGCCCCAGCCAAACAGGGTTTTGAACCGTTTCTCACGCCAGACAATCGGCAGAACTGCAATCACCGGTAACGCCAGCGCCAGAAAACCTTTGGTCATGAAGCCCATACCGCAGGCCAGCCCCAGCGCAATCCAGCTCAGCGCTTTTTGCCGTGTTCCGGAAACCCGCATGCAGAAATAGCTGGCGACCATCGCGGCGGTCATCCACAACGTGATCATCGGATCCATCACGCTGTACGTACCGATACTGAATACCAGTGTGAAGGAAAGGTAAATCAGCGTGGCAATGTACGCCGTCTGGCGGTTACGCCACATCAGGTTTGCCAGCCAGAAGACCAGCAAGGCACTCAGTAAGGTGCTGAACACGGAACCAAAGCGAACAGCGAAATTGCTGTCACCAAAAATCATCTGGCTGATGTTGTTAAACCAGTAACCGGCCACCGGTTTTTCAAAATAGCGTAAACCCAGAAGATGCGGCACAACCCAGTCGCCGCGCTGTAACATTTCACGGCTGATCTCGGCATAACGGGTTTCATCGGGCTGCCATAACAGGCGGGAATTAAGAGGAACAAGATAAACCAGGGCAAAGAACACCAAAATTAAGGTGCTCCATACGCCTTTAAGGGATTTAGACATCAGGAAAAACCTTCTTGCTGACAGCCTAACCAGCCTTCCCGGCCTGGGAAACTGGCACGAACCACTTTGCCTTTTGGCAACGTGCTGAGATCTTGAGGCAACAAATCGCCCAACGCACAGAACTGAATCCCCTGTGCGGCAGCCCGAATTAATAACTCATCGAACTGAGCAGCCAGTGACATACCTTCAACTTCTGCATGAATGGTGTAAACCGGCACACCCTGATCCTCAATAATGGCGTTGAGGATAAAATCATTGAAGTTGTCCGCATTGATTTCGCCACCTGCCACTTCATCGTAAGTGGGTAACGTCACCGGAATCTGCACCGTGCCCAGCGTGCCGTTTTCCAGCACCGGCAGGAAAGGATATTTCCCACGACAGTCGCTGTTGTAATAAAAATGGAACCGCTCTTTGACCTCAATCACGCGTTCATCGGCGCGCCAGCCAGCAACGGCTGAACATTCCACATCGTGACCCAGGCTTTTTTCCAGTGCATCCAGCCCCAGCTTAATTTGCTGTTCAAGCTGCTGCTCAGACCATTTACCGACTTTCGCCTGCCAGCCCTGATGATCCCAGGCGTGTAAACCGACTTCATGACCGCGCCTGGCAGCTTCCTTCATCAGATAACCCAGATCGCGGGCGATGAGTTTTCCCGGCCACGCGGTACCTGCCAGAAGGATATCCCAGCCGTAAAGCGAGGCGGCATTGGAGCGAAGCATCTTCCACAAAAAGCGCGGTTTAAGCAGGCGCCACAAGTGACGCCCCATGTTATCCGGCCCAACGCTGAAGAAGAAACTGGCAGTAATGTTATGTTTCGAAAGGACTTGCAGAAGCTGAGGGACACCCTCGCGGGTGCCACTCCAGGTATCTACATCAATGCGCAGACCCACTTTCTTCATCACAGACACCGTTTCAGGCTTTGTCAGCATCAGGATTGACAGAACGCAGGAAGAAATCCAGCGTATCAGCGACGGTTTTATCCATGCCGATTTCCGGTTTCCAGTTCAGCAGACGGCGCGCATTTTTGATGCTTGGCGTGCGGTGCTCAACGTCCTGATAGCCTTTGCCGTAATACGTGCTGCTTTCGACCAGATTGAAACCGGCAAAAGGCGGGAACTGTGCGCGCAACGGGTGGGCTTCGAAGCTGCTCAGCAACATTTCGGCCAGCTCACGAATGCTTGCTTCGTTGGTTGGATTACCGATGTTGATGATCTGGCCGTCGCACAGGTTATCGCGGTTTTCGATAATGCGGAACAGCGCTTCGATACCGTCGTTGATATCAGTGAAGCAGCGTTTCTGCTCGCCACCGTCCACCAGCTTAATCGGTGAGCCTTCAACCAGGTTGAGGATCAGCTGAGTGATGGCTCGAGAACTGCCGATACGTGCCGCATCCAGGTTATCGAGTCGAGGTCCCATCCAGTTAAACGGACGGAACAGGGTGAATTTCAGCCCTTCTTTCGCGCCGTAAGCCCAGATTACGCGATCCAGCAGTTGCTTGGACACAGAGTAAATCCAGCGCTGTTTGTTGATCGGGCCGACGATCAGACGGGAGTTATCTTCATCAAACTCTTTGTCATCACACATGCCATAAACTTCAGACGTGGACGGGAAGATAATGCGTTTTTTGTATTTCACGCAGTCGCGGACAATCTTCAGGTTTTCTTCAAAATCCAGTTCGAATACGCGCAGCGGGTTGCGGGTATATTCGATTGGCGTTGCGATGGCCACCAGCGGCAACACGACGTCACATTTTTTAATGTGATATTCGATCCACTCGGAATGGATGCTGATATCGCCTTCAACAAAGTGGAAGTGCGGATTATCCATGAAGCGGCTGACCGCGTCAGAGCTGATATCCAGACCGTAAATTTCATAACGATCTTCACGTAGCAGACGTTCGCTCAGGTGGTTACCGATAAAACCGTTCACACCCAGAATCAGAACGCGGGTACGGCGTTTCATCACAGCCGTTGGCAGAGTGGCGACACGCATGTCCGGCATAATGCCCAGTTCAAGCGCCAGACGGGAACCCTGAACATACAGACCGTTTTCGCTCTGCCCTGCCAGCACTTCCAGCGCACCTTCGCCACAGGCGATGGTCAGCGGATCAGAAGAAAGCACGGTGCCCGGCTGTTTGTCATGCTGAGTCGCCAGCGGACGCGCACGCCATATAGTCAGTTTACGCTGACCCAGATAAGAGTACGCCCCCGGATAAGGTTCGGTCACGGCGCGGATCAGGTTGTTAATTTCTGTCGCAGATTTGTGCCAGTGAATTTCACCGTCAGCCGCGGTGCGACGACCAAAATAGCTCGCCTGCGTTTCGTCTTGCGGCGTCAGGCTGATTTTACCTGCTTTCATTTCCGGCAGCAGTTTGGTCAGCAACTCTTTCGCCGCTTCACGCACCTTGGCGTGCAGTTTCAGCGCCGTATCATCCGCGGTAATCGTGACTTTCTGCTGGCCAACGATGTCGCCCGCGTCAGGACGTTTCACCATTTTGTGCAGGGTAACGCCGGTTTCCGTTTCGCCATTGAGCAGCGCCCAGTTCACCGGAGCGCGGCCACGATAGCGTGGTAACAAAGAACCATGCAGGTTGAAGCCACCGCGCGGCGCGAGAGATAAAATCTCCTCGCTCAGCATGTTGCGGTAGTAGAAAGAGAAAATCACATCAGGCTGCAAGGCACGAATGCGGTCCACCCACAGCGGATGGTTAACATCTTCCGGTGCATAAACTGGCAGATTGAGATCAGCACCCACGCGGGCAACTGAAGAGAAAAACTGATTTTCATTCGGGGCATCAGTATGGGTAAAGACTGCCTGTACGTCGTAGCCTGCATCAACCAAAGCCTGTAAACCAACGCAACCAATATCATGGTAGGCAAATACAATCGCTTTCATCACTCTTCTTCCTGACTGTTTTCTTCGGAACGAACTCCGACGACTTTTTGAACGAAATAACGGGGACGTGCACGAACATCGTTGTAGATACGCCCGATGTATTCACCGAGTAAACCCATACCGACAAACTGCGCACCGATAAACATGAATAACAATGCAAATAGCGTGAACACACCTTCAGCCGCCCATTCAGGGCCGTTGATGAGGCGCATTAAAATCAGGAACACGGCCAGAAGGAAACCGAAGATGGCAATCACGCTGCCCACTACGCTGAGCATGCGCAGCGGTGTTGTGGTCAGACAGGTGATCAGGTCATACATCAGGTTGATCAGTTTCATCAGGCTGTATTTGGAATCACCAAATTCGCGTTCGGAATGCTGAACCGGAATTTCGACCGTTTTGCGGGCGAAGGTATTCGCCAGAATAGGAATAAACGTGCTGCGCTCATGGCAGTGCAACATGGCTTCAATGATGTGACGGCGGTAAGCGCGAAGCATACAACCGTAATCGCCCATCGATTTCCCGGTCGCACGCTGGATCATCATGTTGATCATCTTGGAAGCAGTTTTGCGGAACCAGGAATCACGACGGTTTGCACGAACGGTACCGACAACGTCGTAACCTTCGTCTGCTTTCGCCACGAGACGTGGAATTTCTTCCGGCGGGTTTTGCAGGTCAGCGTCCAGCGTAATTACCAGATCCCCCGTCACATGACTGAAACCAGCCATGATTGCAGAGTGCTGACCGTAATTGCGGTTAAGCAAAACCGCAATAATATGGCTGTCCGCTTCTTCCGCAGCGACGGTGAGCATATCGGCGGAACGATCCGCACTCCCGTCATCGACCAGAATGATTTCGTATTGTTGCGTTAATTGTTTACATGCGGCCTGCGTCCGGGACAGCAACGCCGGCAGACTTTCTTCTTCGTTATAGACCGGGATAACTACCGAGACTTTACGAATAGGTTCATATTGCGCCACTACTGCGCCTCCAGAAGGGAAAAAAGAGCCGCGACAACACGGTCAACGTCGCTGTCCTGCATGTCCGGGAACAGCGGCAGACTGCATAAACGATCGGTATTCCATTCGCTGTTTGGCAAGCTCAGGTCAGGATAGCGTTCGCGGTAATATTTTTGAGTATGGGCAGCACGGAAATGCAAACCCGTTCCGATGCCCTGCTCTTTCAGGCGTTCCATCAGCGCATCACGGGTGATCCCGCAGCGTTCTTTATCCACGCGGATCATGAATAAATGCCACGCATGCAGATGAGGATACGCCGGAATACCCATCGGCAGGAAAGGAGAACCCTGCAATTTATCGAGATAACGTTGCGCCAGTTCGGTACGGCGTGCGTTGATTTCCGTCAGACGCTTAAGCTGGACGACAGCAATAGAGGCGTGAATATCGGAAAGGTTGTATTTGAAACCTGGCTCAATCACTTCAGCCTGCGGTTTGCGGCCCTGAACCTGACGGTCAAACGCATCAACAGCCAGACCGTGGAATTTCAGTGCGCGGACTTTATCAGCCAGCGCGTCGTCATCGGTCGCTATCAGACCGCCTTCGGCGCAGGTCATATTCTTGATGGCGTGGAAAGAAAAAATAGCAGTCCCCTGCGCGCCAATCCAGCGGTCACGGTAACGCGTGCCTGCCGCGTGCGCGGCATCTTCAATCACACGGATACCGTGCTGATTTGCCACGGCATAAATCGGATCAAGATCCAAAGGCGCGCCCGCGTAGTGGACAGGAATAATCGCTTTGGTTTTCGGCGTGATGGCCGCCGCAACGGCTTCTGCACTGACCATCAGGGTATCGGGATCCACATCAATCATGACCGGTTCTGCACCAAGCAGAACAATCATGTTTATGGTGGAAACCCAGGTCTGGGAAGGAGTAATGACTTCATCGCCGGGGCCAATACCCAGCGCCATCAACGTTACGTGCATACCGCCGGTCGCGGAACTGACCGCTATTACGTGCTTACAACCGAAAGCTGCAGAAAAATCCTGTTCGAGCTGGTGTGTCTGCGGCCCGGTGGTGATCCAACCGGAGCGCAAAACCTGCCCCACAGCCTCAATCTCTTCATCACCCATCGACGGGCGGGAGAAAGGCAAAAAGTTTTCCATTACGCTATCCCAAAAGGTAATTAACTCATACCGACTTTAGACCGCATTTATTTAACCGTAAGTAAACGCTGCCCTGAAATTATGACTCTTATGATGTCGGTTTAAGCTTAATTTAACCTTAAGGATTTTCCAGTTTTGTGAAGTTAAACAGAAAGTAAATGGAGTGGAAATAAACAAACAGGAAACAACAAAACCTTTCAATAACAGAAAGTTACATTATTCATTTCTCAATTAAAAAAATGAACTTTATGGAAAAAAACTGACCACTGTATTTTTTATGAACAATATAAGCACGCCGCCAATGTTGAAAACTCAATAAATATATAATTAAAACGCTATTCATTAAACTCAGATTAATGTCGGTGTTGTCATTATCCAGCGACGCCCCGCCAGAGCATGTATCTGAAAGGGAACTTTATATACAGTAGAAAGTGCTTCTGCCTGCATAACCTCCGAACATTCACCTGCGGCGACCACTTCGCCCGCCGACATTAACCAGACCTGATGCGCGTGATGCAAGGTATGGTTCAGATCATGGTCACTGACGATAAGGGAACGTCCGGCGGCACAAAACTCAGTCAGAAGCTGATCAAGTGCCTGCTGTTGTGCAACATCCAGACTGTTTGCCGGTTCATCGAGAAACAGTAACTGACTGTCGGGATTCACTTCCGGCCAGACCTGCAATAATACCGCCGCCAGCCTGACGCGCTGCCACTCTCCACCGGAGAGATGCGTTACAGGCCGTGAAAGTTTATCGCTGAGCTGTAACGCATCACACAACCGGCCAATCGTATTTTCTAAAAGAGCCGGTGAGACGCCCGGCGGCTGATGCAATGACAGATACTGAAAGACCGGCATCAGCGACGCAGGCGTCAGTTGCTGACAGAGCCACGCACGCAGACGTGCCAGACGCGGTCCTGAGATTTCTGTCAGGTTTTCCTTGCCGATAAAAACGTCACCGTCAGAACCGGAAATCCCCGCCAGCCGGGCCAGCAGGGTACTTTTCCCCGCCCCGTTCGGGCCGATAAGGTGGATCCGGCTGCCGGACGAAACCCGCGCGCTAAACGCACGAAGACGCCCGCTAACGCTCACCTCACGACATTCCAGCATCTGCGTTCCCTGCTCTTTTATCAAAAATGGACTAATTCGCCAGTGCGGCTTTAATGGCATCAGTCAGCAGCGGATCTTCCGGCGTCATGTCCGGCGCGAAACGCCCGAGCACCGTGCCGTCGCGCCCAATCAGGAATTTTTCAAAATTCCACAAGATATTTTCCGGCTTAACAGGTTCACGACCTTTGCTGGCCAGACGTTCGTAAAACGCGCTGTCTTTCGGTTTAAGCGCTTCCGGACGGGCAGCGACCAGCGCGGAATACAGCGGATGCCGGTGCTCGCCGTTAACGTCAATTTTGCTGAACATCGGGAATTTCACGCCAAAATTCGTGGTACAGAAGGTTTTGATTTCATCTTCTGTACCCGGTTCCTGCGCACCAAACTCGTTGCACGGGAACCCGAGAACTTCAAAACCTTCCGGATGTAATTCCTGATAAAGGCTTTCCAGTCCTTCGTACTGCTTGGTCAGGCCACACTGCGACGCCACGTTAACAACCAGAAGTACCGAACCTTTGTAAGCGCCCAACGTTGTTGTTTCGCCGTCGATAGTTTTCAGGGAGATATCAAAAATAGTGTTACTCATCGTTTAGTCCTGAGTTTTGTGGGTTAGGTAAAGGAAGAGCATAGCCGACCCTTCAGAAAGGATCAGCGGATTTGTCCGTTTCTGACCAGCAGCCAGATAAACACCGGTGCGCCGAGCGTGGCGGTCACGACGCCGACGGGCAGCTCCGCCGCATATAAACCAATGCGCGCGATAACATCGGCCAGCAGCAACACTGCCGCTCCGCTCAGGGCGCAGGCCGGCAGCAAACGGCGCTGATCGGTGATCCCGCAAAGCCGGAGAATATGTGGAATAACCAGCCCGATAAAACCGATCACTCCGGCCAGCGCCACGCTGATGCCCACCATCCAGCCGACCGAAAGTACCAGAATAAACCGCCAGGCGCGGAGGGATATCCCCAGTTGCTGTGCCTGTTGCGTACCCAGGGAAAGTAAATTGAGCGACTTTCCCTGAAAGATAAGCCACAGGAGAACCGGCAGCAGCATCGCGCCCAGCCAGATCTGATTCCAGTCCACGCCGCCAAATCCGCCCATCATCCAGTACATCAGCTGGCGCAGATCGAGGTTGTCGCTGAAATAAATCGCCCACGTCATGAGCGCACTGCACACAATCCCAATCGCAACACCAACCAGCAGCATCCGCGCATTGGTCAACAGGCGTTTTCGCGCAACATACAAAAGAAAAGCCGTCACAATCAGCGCGCCCGCGACGGCTGCGATACTCATGGCCCAGACCGGCATAAATCCGTGACTGAGCATCACACAAAAAACCAGCGCTACGCCCGCGCCGTTTGCAACACCAAGCAAACCGGGTTCTGCAAGCGGGTTTTCAAACAGCGACTGCATAACCGATCCGGCAACAGCCAGGCTTGCGCCGACCAGAATCACCGCAATCGCCCGGGGCAGACGCAACTGCCAGACGAAAAGACGCGCCTCGCTGCTCAGCCATTGATCCGGCCAGAGCCAGCGCTCACCCGCACTCAGGCTGAGCACACCAATCAGCAGCAGCAATACGCTCAGCCCGGAGAGCCAGAGACGGTCGCGTGATTTTTGTTGGTGTTCGAGAGCAGAAAAAGTCTGCGGGATAGGCATGAATATCGGATTCCTGAGGCTGAATTCCGGTGGCTGGAATTTTACTATCCTACCGATATTAGGCAGTTAGCTCCACAACAGGGAAGCAGAAATGAAAAAAGCCGGTGACTGAGCACCGGCTTAGGAAGTATTTTTCGTTCACCGGGCGATTAATGCCCCTGATGACCGTCCGGTGGGATCGGCTGACCGTTCCCGTGTTGATCATTATGTTGATCGTTATGACCGCCCTGCTGGCCGTTGCCGCCAGGATGACCGTTGTTGTTGCCATGGTGATCGCCGCCGTTTGGACGGCCCTGATCATGTGGCTGCGGTCTTGGCGGTGGATTCGAATGCCTGCGCTGTGGCGGCTTGGAATCCCAGCGATCGCCATGCCAGTACATGCCATGCTCATTACGGTCACCGTAATGATGGCCCTGATGCTCGTGCCACCACTGCGGCGGACGCCAGTCATAGCCATCCCAGTAGTAGCCGCGCTGATCCTGATCCCCGAGGTGGAGCGTTACGCCAGGGACATTAACGTCAATAGAAACATTTGCCTGCGCGATCACAGGCAATGCCAGTGCACAACAAAGCAATAAGAGAGATTTTTTCACGATGGTCACGCCTTCTTTATTTTTTATGACGTGTTTTTTATATCAGCAGGCAAAAGAAGTGAACATGAGAAATAAGCGTATTTTCGGATAACTTGCCGAGCCCTTACAATAAAAATACAAATATATCCTGATTGAAATAACTCAACAGGATGAAGATTATTATCTATTCAAATCTTATTACGACTCTAACAAATCTTAACGTAAGTCTGACAACAACGTTGTTGCGATCTCTTTATACTCGCCTTGTTTATTCAAATAAAGGATGTCTCATATGCGTCGTATTTTAGCTTTATTTAGCGTAGCTCTGGTCGTCGTCAGCCTCAGTGGCTGTTTATTCCCGCCGTTCTGGGGCCCTGGTGGTGGCGGTCACGGTGGTGGTCATGGCGGCGGTGGCCCTGGTGGACCGCGTATGTTCTACAACCATTAATTCAACTTTCTAATCTGACTCATATATTTTCAGGTCACTCGTCGGGAGAATAAATGCGTGCGCATTTTAACCTGAACATATTGAGCTATTTAACTTAAGGGGCTTCGGCTCCTTTTTTAATTATCATCGCTTACACATCAATTGATAATTATGTTCCCTTCCAGACTTGAAATTTAATCTATCAGACTAATCCTGAAGCGCCCACCCCTTTAACACTATCTTTTCACTTTCTGTGCTAATAACTTAAAAGCGTAAAATCCCCCGCCGAACTTACGTGAGGATGATCACAAAAAATAGGTAAAAAAAAGGCCGCTTTCGCGACCTTTTTGATGATTTTACTTATTCTTTCGGAGTGGCATTCTCAACACGACTTTTCAATTTCTGTCCCGGACGGAAAGTCACCACACGACGCGCCGTGATCGGAATATCTTCGCCGGTTTTCGGGTTACGTCCCGGACGTTGGTTTTTGTCACGCAGATCAAAGTTGCCAAAGCCAGACAGTTTTACTTGCTCGCCATTTTCCAAAGCACGACGGACTTCTTCGAAAAATATTTCAACAAGGTCTTTGGCATCCCGTTTGCTCAGCCCGAGCTTCTCAAACAGGTGTTCTGACATTTCAGCTTTAGTAAGCGCCATAGGTTCAATCCCTCAAGGATGCTTGGAATCGCTGTTTTAGAGCCTCTACGCATTTTGCAACGGTAGCGGCGATCTCCTCTTCTTCCAGTGTACGGGCGGTATCCTGCAACACCAGACTGATAGCCAGGCTCTTATAACCCTCAGCTACGCCCTTGCCACGGTACACATCAAACAAGTTTACGCCAACTACCTGATTTGCGCCAACTTTCTTGCACTCTGCCAAAATATCGTCTGCGGGCACGTTTTCAGCCACAACAACAGCGATGTCACGACGGTTCGCCGGGAAGCGGGAAATCTCTTTCGCATCAGGCAGTACGCGGTCTGCGACCTTATTCCATAACAGTTCGAAGACAACAGTACGGCCATTGAGATCGAGTTTACGTTCCAGTTCCGGGTGTACTACACCAATGAAACCAATACGTTCGCCGTGTAAATAAATCGCTGCGCTCTGCCCAGGGTGCAGTGCAGGATTTGCTTCAACCTTGAACTGTACATCGTTCATTTTGCCGGTAAGCTCAAGAATAGCCTCAAGATCACCTTTCAAATCGTAGTAGTCAACTGCCTGACGCGCCAGATCCCAGTGCTCTTCATTTTTCGTTCCGGAGATCACACCGGACAGCATGACGTCCTGACGGATCCCCAAATCGGCTTGTGTATCAGGCACAAAGCGCAGGCCGCTTTCAAATAAGCGCACGCGACTTTGCTGACGATTTTGGTTATTGACTACCGCACTCAGCAGACCAGACCACAGAGAAAGACGCATTGCCGACATTTCTACCGAGATCGGGCTTGGCAGAATCAGCGCGTCTTCACCCGGATGCAGCAGAGCCTGAACTTTTGGATCAACAAAACTATAGGTGATCGCTTCCTGGAAACCACGGTCAACCAGCAGATTTTTCACACGTTTGAGTGACAAATTCGCTTCACGGTGTTTAGTCATCACCAGGCTGACTTTCACCGGGACATCTGGAATGTTGTTGTAGCCGTAAACACGCGCCACTTCTTCCACCAGGTCTTCTTCAATTTGCATATCGAAACGCCAGCTTGGCGCGACAGCGACCCAGTGATCGCCATGATGCTGAACCTGACAGCCCAGACGGGTCAGAATGTCCGTTACCTGCGCATCTTCAACGTGATGCCCAATCAGGCGATCCAATTTTTCGCGACGCAGGGTAATGGTTGCAGCTTTCGGCAAGTCAGCTTCTGACGTTACGTCGATAACCGGACCCGCTTCGCCACCACAAATGCTCAGCAGTAACGCGGTTGCACGTTCGATGGCTTTGAATTGCAGTTGTGGGTCAACGCCACGTTCATAACGGTGCGAAGCGTCGGTGTGCAGACCCTGACGGCGCGCGCGGCCGGTGATAGACAGCGGAGCAAAGAATGCAGATTCCAGCAGCACGTCCTGAGTTTCATCGTTCACACCAGAATGTTCACCACCGAAAATCCCAGCCATCGCCAGTGCTTTACCGTGATCGGCGATCACCAACGTGTCTTCGTTCAGTTTAGCTTCAGTGCCATCAAGCAGAGTCAGCGCTTCATCTTTTTTCGCCATACGCACAACGATACCACCGTCGATACGGTTCAGGTCGAAGGCGTGCATTGGCTGACCGAGTTCAAGCAGCACATAGTTTGTGATATCGACGACGGCATCGATTGAACGCGTCCCACAGCGGCGCAGTTTTTCACGCATCCACAATGGCGTAGGCGCCTTAACGTTGATGCCTTTGACTACGCGGCCCAGATAACGCGGACAAGCCTGAGGAGCCTGAACATCGATAGAAATAGCAGTATCAATAGTGGCTTTAACCGGATTCATTTCCGGCTCAACCAGCGGGAGCTGGTTAATCACCGCAACGTCACGCGCCACGCCCAGAATACCCAGGCAATCCGCACGGTTTGGCGTCACGCTGATTTCAATAGTCGTGTCGTCCAGTTTCAGGAATTCACGAATATCGGTGCCAACAGGCGCATCCAGCGGTAACTCGATGATGCCATCGTGATCATCTGAAATCGCCAGTTCAGAGAATGAACACAGCATGCCTTCAGACGGTTCGCCACGCAGTTTGGCTGCCTTGATTTTGAAATCACCCGGCAATACCGCGCCCACGGTGGCGACAGCAACTTTAAGGCCCTGACGGCAGTTTGGTGCACCACAAACGATGTCCAGCAGACGGTCGCCGCCGACGTTTACTTTTGTTACGCGCAGTTTGTCTGCATTCGGATGCTGACCACATTCGACCACTTCACCCACTACGACGCCGTTAAAAGCGCCCGCGACAGGTTCAACGCCATCGACTTCCAGGCCAGCCATGGTGATTTGGTCTGATAATGCTTCGCTGCTGATGGCTGGGTTTACCCACTCACGCAACCAGAGTTCACTGAATTTCATGTGATATTCCCGCCTTACTTAAACTGTTTGAGGAAACGCAGATCGTTTTCGAAGAATGCACGCAGATCGGTCACGCCATAACGCAGCATGGTCAGACGCTCCATCCCCATACCGAAGGCAAAACCAGAATACACTTCCGGATCAATACCGACGTTACGCAATACGTTCGGGTGCACCATGCCGCAACCCAGCACTTCCAGCCATTTCCCGTTTTTGCCCATAACGTCAACTTCCGCAGAAGGCTCGGTGAACGGGAAATAAGAAGGACGGAAACGGATCTGCAAATCAGCTTCAAAGAAGTTGTTAAGGAAATCGTGCAGCGTGCCTTTCAGGTTGGAGAAGCTGATGTCTTTATCAACAATCAGGCCTTCCATCTGATGGAACATCGGGGTGTGAGTCTGGTCGTAATCGTTACGATAAACGCGGCCCGGCGCGATAATACGGATTGGCGGTTGCTGATCTTTCATCGTGCGGATCTGAACGCCGGACGTCTGAGTTCGCAGCAGGCGCTTAGCGTCAAACCAGAAAGTGTCGTGGTCAGCACGGGCCGGGTGGTGCCCCGGGATATTCAGAGCATCGAAGTTATGATAGTCATCTTCGATTTCCGGACCGGTTTCCACGGTAAAGCCGAGTTCACCGAAGAAAGTTTCAATGCGGTCGATAGTACGGGTCACCGGATGCAAACCGCCGTTTTCGATACGACGGCCTGGCAGGGAAACATCAATCGTTTCTTCTGCAAGACGCGCATTCAGCACAGCGGATTCCAGCGTATTTTTCCGCGCATTCAGGGCTTCCTGAACCTGCGTTTTCGCTTCGTTGATCACTGCGCCTGCTGCCGGACGTTCTTCCGCTGGCAATTCACGGAGGGTCGTCATCTGGAGTGTCAGGTGGCCTTTCTTACCCAGATATTCGACACGCACGTTATCCAGCGCGGCGATATCCTGAGCACTCTCTACGGCTGCCTTGGCATTGGCAACCAGCTCTGCGAGATGTGGCATTGCTTTCCTCTTCTTCTGGCCAATATGGCCCGATGTAAAATAACCGTTATTAATCAGGGGCGCGATTTTGACCCTGAACCTTAGTGTATAAAGCACAGATACAAAAAAGCCTCCACAAGGGAGGCTTAGGCGCTACTTTTCGTTTCTTCTCTTACGCGCGAAAGCCTTCCTGAGTCAGGCGCTAAAGTAAAAAAAGAAACGGAAAATAGCAGCATTCATGCTTGCGTTACCTTAATGATTGTCTTTCTTGTGCATGGACGTAAACGGGACTGTCAGTATTAAACAACGAATCAGCCTGTTTTTAAACACAAAATATAAAAGAGGGAGCAAGCTCCCTCTTTCACCTGACTTACGCCAGTGCTGCTTTCGCTTTTTCGACCAGAGCGGCAAATACCACTTTGTCGAATACTGCGATGTCAGCCAAGATCTTACGGTCAATTTCAATAGAAGCTTTTTTCAAGCCGTTAATGAATTTGCTGTAAGACATGTCGTTCTGACGAGCTGCTGCGTTGATACGCGCGATCCACAGCTGACGGAACTGACGTTTCTTTTGACGACGGTCACGGTAAGCGTATTGACCAGCTTTGATAACAGCCTGGAATGCAACACGATATACGCGAGAACGGGCACCGTAGTAACCTTTCGCCTGTTTTAAGATTTTCTTGTGACGTGCACGTGCAACCACACCACGTTTTACGCGAGCCATATGCTCTCCTGAGTTTTATATTCTAGATTAAAAAAAGTGTATTTATGCGTACGGCAGACATGCAGAGACCAGACCCAAATCGTTCTTGGATACCAGGCCTTTTGGACGCAAGTGACGTTTACGCTTAGTAGCTTTTTTGGTCAGAATATGACGCAGGTTTGCGTGCTTACGCTTAAAACCACCGTTGGCGGTTTTTTTGAAGCGTTTAGCGGCGCCGCGTACTGTTTTGATCTTTGGCATTTTAAATTCCACTTCGCATTGTTATTAACATGAATCAGAAAGGCGAATCCAGCATACGCGGTGCGAACACCGCGTAGCAGGATTACTTGGAAGCCTTACTGTTTCTTCTTAGGTGCGAGCACCATGATCATCTGACGACCTTCGATCTTCGTAGGGAAGGATTCGACAACGGCCAGTTCAGAATCTTCACACAGGTCTTTACGGACGCGGTTAAGCACTTCCATACCGATCTGTTGGTGCGCCATTTCACGCCCACGGAAACGCAGGGTGATTTTAGCTTTATCGCCATCTTCCAGAAAGCGAATCAGGTTGCGTAGTTTGACCTGATAGTCGCCATCATCGGTACCAGGTCGGAATTTGATTTCCTTAACCTGAATAACTTTTTGTTTCTTTTTCTGCTCTTTGGTCGACTTGCTCTTCTCGTAGAGGAATTTGCCGTAATCCATGATTCGACAAACTGGCGGCTCGGCATTCGGACTGATTTCTACTAAATCGACGCCCGCTTCCTCAGCTTTTTCAAGAGCTTCATTCAGACTGACAATACCAATCTGCTCGCCATCGACGCCGGTGAGGCGAACTTCTTGCGCGCGAATCTCTTTGTTAATGCGATTAGGACGCGCCGGTTGAACTCGTTTTCCGCCTTTAATACTTTATTCCTCCAGTTGATGAAGACTTCTGCTGCGGATTTCCGCCAGCAGTTTGTCAACGACTTCGCTAACATCCATGCTTCCTAAGTCTTTGCCGCGGCGGGTACGAACAGCAACTTTGCCTGATTCGACCTCTTTATCGCCACAAACTAACATGTAAGGAACACGGCGCAGCGTGTGTTCGCGGATTTTAAAGCCAATCTTCTCATTTCTCAAGTCGGCTTTAACGCGAATGCCTGCATCTTGCAGTTTTTTAGTTAATTCTTCGACATACGGCGCTTGTGAATCAGTAATGTTCATGATCACAACTTGCACCGGCGCCATCCAGGTCGGGAAGAACCCGGCGTATTCTTCGGTCAGAATACCGATGAAGCGCTCCATGGAACCCAGAATAGCACGGTGAATCATTACCGGGACCTGACGGTCGTTGCTTTCGCCAATATAGGAGGCGTTCAAGCGACCAGGTAATGAAAAGTCGAGCTGCACGGTACCACACTGCCACGCACGATCCAAACAATCATGCAAGGTAAATTCAATTTTCGGACCGTAGAACGCACCTTCGCCCGGCTGATATTCGAATTCAATCTTGTTTTCGGTCAGTGCTGCAGCCAGGTCATCTTCTGCCTTAGTCCACATTTCGTCAGTACCAATGCGCTTCTCAGGACGGGTGGACAGTTTCACCACGATCTTTTCGAAACCAAAAGTGCTGTACATGTCGTAGACCATGCGAATACAGCTGTTCACTTCGTCACGAACCTGCTCTTCGGTACAGAAGATGTGGGCGTCGTCCTGAGTGAAACCACGAACCCGCATCAGGCCATGCAATGCGCCCGATGGCTCATTACGGTGGCAGCTGCCGAACTCGGCCATACGCAGCGGCAGGTCTCGGTAGGACTTCAGACCCTGGTTGAAGATCTGAACGTGACCCGGACAGTTCATCGGTTTGATGCAGTATTCACGGTTTTCAGAAGACGTGGTGAACATCGCTTCTTTGTAGTTTTCCCAGTGACCTGTTTTTTCCCACAGTACGCGGTCCATCATGAACGGACCTTTGACTTCCTGATAGTCATAAGACTTCAGTTTCATACGTACGAAGGCTTCGAGCTCACGGAAAATAGTCCAGCCGTCGTTGTGCCAGAACACCATGCCCGGCGCTTCTTCCTGCATGTGATACAGGTCGAGTTGCTTACCGATTTTACGGTGATCGCGCTTGCCGGCTTCTTCCAGACGCTGAATGTAGGCATTAAGTTGCTTTTTGTCTGCCCAGGCAGTGCCGTAGATACGTTGCAACATTTTATTGTCGCTGTTGCCACGCCAGTAAGCACCGGATGTTTTCTGCAGTTTGAAATGATGGCAGAAACGCATGTTCGGTACGTGCGGGCCGCGGCACATATCGACGTATTCTTCATGATGATACAGGCCCGGACGATCATCATGGCTGATGTTTTCATCCAGAATCGCGACTTTATATTCTTCACCACGGCTTGCAAAGGTATCGCGCGCTTCCTGCCAGCTGACTTTCTTTTTAATAACGTCGTAATTCTTTTCAGCCAGTTCGTGCATGCGCTTTTCAAGCAGTTCAATGTCTTCCTGAGTGAGCGTACGATCTAAATCGACGTCATAATAGAAGCCATTATCGATAACCGGGCCGATAGCCATTTTGGTGTCTGGCCACAATTGTTTGATGGCATGACCCAAAAGGTGCGCACAGGAGTGACGCAAAATTTCAAGACCGGCTTCGTCTTTAGCGGTGATGATCGCCAGTTGCGCGTCGGTTTCAATCAGATCGGTTGCATCAACCAGTTCGCCGTTAACACGACCAGCGATACAGGCTTTCGCCAGACCAGGACCGATATCGAGAGCAACATCAAGAGGTGAAACGGGGCGATCAAAAACGCGCTGGCTTCCATCAGGAAGAGTAATGACAGGCATGTTAATTCCTTAATCTACAGTGGTGCCCCACACGACAGAGCACATCTAGAAAAATATTTGAGTTTAATTTCATGTAGTTATTCACGCTATTCAGCTTTACTTTGCCAAATATAGGCACCCTGGAATACATCACGTAATTGTATCGGGATGCGACGTGAAAACAGACAGCGAGTTTACCACCCGTAAAGTGCGAATTTCCAGCAACCTGTGTTGCTTAAGATGGATATTTTTCGTGTAATCCCCTCCGGACACGCTAAGGTAAACATAAACGCTTTTTAAAAGGGAAATTTATGTCAGAAGTCAGCCTGTTATTCCAGGCCATCGGATTGGGTTTAGTGGTGATTCTTCCGCTGGCAAATCCGTTAACCACCGTTGCCCTTTTGCTTGGGCTATCCGGAAACATGACAGCTCAGGAGCGAAATCAGCAGTCACTGATGGCCTCGGTATATGTTTTCATTATCATGATGGTCGCCTACTACGCCGGACAACTGGTGATGAATACCTTCGGGATTTCAATTCCCGGCTTGCGTATTGCGGGCGGTCTGATTGTCACATTTATCGGTTTCCGAATGCTTTTCCCTCAGCAACACGTTGAAGAGAAAGTACTGATGGAGAATAAAACCGAGGAGATGAAACGACAGGATTCACCGAATATCGCGTTTGTGCCGCTGGCGATGCCCAGCACCGCGGGTCCGGGTACTATTGCGATGATTATCAGCAGCGCATCAACCATAAGAGAAGGTTCAGATTTTCCTCACTGGGTAATTTTAGTGGCGCCGGTGCTGATTTTCTTTCTGGTCAGCCTGATTTTATGGCTCACATTGCGCAGTGCGGGCGGCATTATGCGTCTGGTTGGGAAAAGCGGGATTGAAGCAATTTCGCGGCTGATGGGATTCTTGCTGGTCTGTATGGGCGTGCAGTTTGTGATTAACGGCGTGACTGAAATTATTTCTCATTTCCCGCCAGCAGCCTGATTCGCTACTGACGGGAAACGGAACTTAACGCATCGCCAGATAGGCGCTGTTCACTTTCCACAGATAACGCGGAGCCTGAGGCGCCGGATGTTTCTGCTGCACATGCTGGTAAAACTCTTGCGGAGACATCTGATTAATTTTCGCAATTGCGTATGTTTTATCTTTCGCGAAAGTTCTCAGTAATGCTCCAGCCCCGTTAACGTAGGCCACCGTCGTTGCATAACGACGGGTTTCCGGATTACTGATCCCCGCCAGCTGCTGCTGGAGGATACTCAGATACGCCGTGCCCAAGTCGATATTCATCGCGGGATCTTTCAGTTCATGAGCGCTGGGCTGCCCGTAACGTCCTTTCATCCGGTAGGCATCGCGTCCTGCCGTTGAGGCCTTTAGCTGCATTAACCCAATCGCATTCGATTTACTGACAACGGTTGGGTTATATCCAGATTCAACCTGAATGATTGCTTTAACAAGTGTTTCGTCGACGCCGTAAGTATTTGCCGCCTGGTGAATAACATCACCATAAGGCCCCGGATGCATTAATGAAGTTTCGCTTTGTATGGGTGGCGATGGATTCAAAAAATGCGTGGTTTTAACCGGTGTTTCTTTAGCGCAACCCGCCAGTAAAAGCGCGGCCATCAAATAAAGAATTTTTGGTTTCACGTTTTCTCTCTCGCGACTGGGACGAGGGCTAGCATATACATCTTCTTCCCACACCTGAATATATTTTTAGTCTATTATTATTATTGTTTTGTTAAACAAGGGGGTTAGACACATGTCGATAAGACAATTCTGCATATAAAACCTCTTTTGCGTCACATATTCTGAAATTAACAGATTCATTGATTACACTCTCAGTTCAGTCACGACACAATTCGCATAAATTAACAGCATCATCTGATTCAGCCGTGCGCGGGATCGGGTTTTTGAACCACAAAAAACGCTAACTTAATGAATTATCGGGCCAGTCAGAAGGGGTGATACCATGTGGCAAGCCGTCAATCGTTTGTTGAGTGAACACCTGGGCAGTGCTGAAATCCGCGAACGTGTTGAACTGCCGGGAGGAGAAATTCACCCGGCCTGGCGGTTGAGCTACGGTGACAGGGATGTATTCGTGAAGTGCAATGCGCGCGAAATGCTCCCTATTTTCGCGGCTGAAGCCGATCAGCTCGCACTGCTTGCCCGAAGTCAGACGGTTCGCGTGCCAGAGGTTTATGGTGTTGGCAGCGATCGTGACTACAGTTTCCTGCTGCTGGAATATATCCCGCAAAAGCCTCTGGATGCCCATAACGCCTACATTTTAGGGCAGCAACTTGCCGCGTTACATCAGTGGAGCGAGCAACTGCAATTCGGTCTTGATTTCGATAATGAGCTGGCGACCCTGCCGCAACCCAACAGCTGGCAGCGGCGCTGGGCGACATTCTTTGCCGAACAGCGTATCGGGTGGCAGTTGCAACTGGCGGCGGAAAAAGGAATGACGTTCGGCAATATCGAAGATATCACAGCAATGGTTCATGCCCGCTTACAGAACCATCAGCCTCAGCCTTCTTTATTACACGGCGATTTATGGCCGCACAACTGTGGCCTTTCCGAACACGGACCGGTCATTTTCGACCCCGCCTGTTACTGGGGCGACAGGGAATGCGATCTGGCTATGCTTCCGCTGTATCCTAATGTTCCGCCACAATTATATGACGGTTATCAAAGCAGAACGCCGCTTCCGGATGACTTCATTTCAAGACAGCCAATCTACCAGTTATATTACCTGCTAAATCGCAGTAATTTATTCGGAGGGCAGCACCTCGTTGTTGCTCAGCGCGCTATTGAAAGACTTCTCCACGACGATATTAATTAGCCTGGTAAATGTTTTACTGCATAAACAAATAAGGCCTGAATAATGAAGATATTCAGGCCTTATTTATGAGAATGATAAATCAGATGTTACAGAAAGTAATCTCAGATCAACCTGCAATTAAACCTAATAATTTCAAAATGAAATACGCAACGACTGCAATAACGATGGGCAGAATATAGAGCGGAAAATACTGCACCAGAATCGTATGTCTCGGGATGACAATCCGTTCTTCAATCTGTGGTCGTGTACGCCCTTCTGCACCTTTCGCCTGCTCAAGGATCAGTTGATCCTGGATACCTTCACGGATATGTTTCACCTGACGGGACATTCTTGCGCCGGATGCCTGTAACGCAAGACCGACAAAAATCAGCCAGTAGATAATAAAGAATACGATGTTGGCGGTGGTCACGCCCTGCCCCAAAGCAGGTACGGGGGAGTTGTACCAGAAAACGTTAAGAAACGAGGTGTTGAACTTCACCATATCGACCATCACGTGGACGAAATCCAGCATAACGGCATTGATGCCCTGCTCAGTTTTAGTGTGTTCATTAATAAAATTAAGCAATGAAATCAGTGTTGAAAGCAGCGCAGGGATAAAAATAATCCATCCTGCAATCCGTTTAATCACTGCCACGCGTCCGGCTTGTTGATACGTCATGAATTCCCCTTGTTAGGACACCTAAAGCAACACGTAAGTTTACCCACAGAAAGTATTTTGCGCCCAATGTTTTAATCAGTTACTGGCGTTGCCTGCCTGAAACAGCGTTCCTGACGGTTTTCCTGACCGTCCCTATATCGCATTTCACCCTCAGAACCGGCGGTGTTAGAGTAAAGCCTTAATTCACTTTTACGGAGTCCGCTTTCATGGCTTATGTTCGCCCTGTTAATGCAGCAATTTTCGATATGGATGGTCTGTTAATTGATTCTGAACCGCTTTGGGTTCAGGCAGAACTGGACGTTTTCGGTAGCCTCGGCGTCGATATTTCTCAGCGACATTTACTGCAGGATACGCTGGGGTTGCGCGTCGATCAGGTGGTCAGAATGTGGTATCAAACGCTGCCATGGCAAGGGCCGACGCAGGACGAAGTGTCTAAAATGATCATCACGCGCACCGTCGAACTGGTGGAACAAACACGCCCTTTGCTGCCGGGTGTGAACCAGGCACTTGAGCTGTGTCGTGACAGCGGTCTGAAAATTGGCCTCGCGTCCGCTTCTCCTTTATTTATGCTCAGGGCGGTTCTTGAGATGTTCAGCCTGCAATCCTATTTTCAGGTGATCACTTCGGCAGAAAACCTGCCTTACAGTAAACCGCACCCGGAAGTTTATCTGCTCGCAGCCGGTGAATTGCAGGTTGACCCTCTGAACTGCGTCACGCTGGAAGATTCCTTTAACGGGATGATTGCCACGAAAGCCGCACGCATGCGCTCGATTGTTGTTCCCGCCAGTGAGTATCGCGAAGATCCGCGTTGGGCGCTTGCCGACACGAAACTCGCGACCCTTGAAGCTTTAGAGCCATTACATATCATCTGAGACCTATTCCTGGGTAAACCGGCGCAAAGCCACCCCGCTTCTGTGCCGTTCCCTGCTTCAACCTGACTTCGCATTTTCCCTGCCACATTTCCCCGGACAGCGTTTAATTTCGCGAATCATGAACTGCCTCATAAAATAAATAAAACGTTATTTCATTTTTATTGAATTCATATGCCAATGAACCTATGCTGCGTTTAACAAGGACGAGCCGGGAGCTCTCCTGCTTCTGTACGCTGTCACTGCCACGCAACGGTCAGACTCGCCCGGCACGTCCCCCTTTATTGCAAACCTATGAGAGGCACCGACATGCAAGTTCGTCAAAGCATCCACAGCGACCACGCCAAAACGCTGGATACCGCACAATTACGCCGCGAATTCCTCATCGAGAAAATCTTCGAGAAAAACGCCTGCACCATGACCTACAGCCACATCGATCGCATTATCGTCGGCGGTGTTATGCCCGCTGAAAAATCAGTTTCGATAGGTGATGACGTTGGTAAACAACTCGGCGTGAGCTATTTCCTCGAACGCCGCGAGCTTGGCGTGATCAACATCGGCGGGCCGGGCCTTATTGTGGTTGACGGAACAACTTATGAGATTGGTCATGAAGAAGCGCTGTACGTCGGCAAAGGCGGGAAGCACGTTGAATTCAGCAGCGTTGATGCCGCAAAACCCGCCAAATTCTACTACAACAGCGCCCCTGCGCACACGACGTTCCCTAACAAAAAAATCACGCTGGCCGAAGCGTCTCCTCAAACTATTGGCGACGCGGCCACCAGCAACCGCCGCACCATTAATAAATTCATCGTGCCTGACGTTTTAGAAACCTGCCAGCTGACGATGGGCTTGACGAAACTCGAAGAAGGCAGCCTGTGGAACACCATGCCTTGCCATACCCACGAGCGTCGTATGGAAGTGTATTTCTACTTCAATATGGAGGAAGAAACCGCCGTGTTTCACATGATGGGGCAACCACAGGAAACGCGTCATTTGCTCGTTCATAACGAACAGGCGGTCATCTCACCGAGCTGGTCAATTCATTCCGGTGTAGGCACGAAAAACTACACCTTCATCTGGGGAATGGTTGGCGAAAACCAGGTATTTGACGACATGGATCACGTCAAAGTCAGCGAACTGCGCTAACCCTTGTGCTCTGCTGCACGGCAGCGGAGCAAATCATCCATTAATGGCGAACGTGCCGTGCAAAAGAGACTTTGAATATGATCCTCAATGCGTTTGAATTAAGCGGCAAAGTCGCAATCGTGACCGGTTGTAACACCGGACTGGGCCAGGGTATGGCGCTGGGACTGGCACAAGCCGGTTGCGATATCGTAGGTATTAACGTTTCAGCGCCAAACGAAACGGCCGAAAAAATCACGGCAACCGGCCGCCGTTTCCTCGACCTTCGCGCTGACCTGAGTAGCATTACGGGCATTCCCAAATTCATCGAAAAAGCGGTCAGCGAGTTTGGTCATATCGATATTCTGGTAAACAACGCCGGTATCATTCGCCGGGAAGATGCTATCGAGTTCAGCGAGAAGAATTGGGACGACGTGATGAACGTGAACAGCAAAACACTGTTCTTCATGTCTCAGGCCGTGGCTAAGCAGTTCATTACGCAAGGTACTGGCGGTAAAATTATTAACATTGCGTCCATGCTTTCCTATCAGGGCGGCATTCGCGTTCCTTCTTATACGGCATCAAAAAGTGCCGTCATGGGCATCACCCGGCTGATGGCTAATGAATGGGCGAAGCACAATGTTAATATTAACGCCATTGCACCGGGCTATATGGCGACCAACAATACTGAACAACTTCGTGCGGATGAAGATCGCAGCAAAGAAATTCTTGATCGCATCCCCGCCGGGCGCTGGGGTTTGCCGGAAGATGTCATGGGCCCCGTAGTATTTCTGGCGTCGAAAGCCTCGGATTACGTTAACGGCTATACCATTGCCGTTGATGGTGGATGGCTGGCGCGATAGCAACCCAATAAGTGACAATAAAAAGGCGTATTTTTATACGCCTTTTTCTTTTTTATCATATCGTTGACAATTAGTTACAGGGTGTCTCTTCCAAGATTGTGACAGTTTCACTTATACTGGATAAAATAACAGTTATCCAGTTCGGACGCGTCATGACGGCGGAAGGCCACCTCATTTTTTCAATTGCCTGTGCAGTGTTTGCGAAAAAGGCACAGCTCTCTCCGGAACTGGCGCACGGCGACTGGTGGCATATTATTCCGGGGTCGCTGCTGACGTGCCTGCTGCCCGACATCGATCATCCCAAATCACTGATTGGCCAGCGCCTGAAATGGATTTCCGCTCCGATCGCGCGGGCATTCGGGCACCGTGGATTCACACACAGCTTGCTTGCCGTCGCGGGGGGTATTTTCCTGCTACGCACCCATTTCCCTCACGACTGGGTGATCCCCATCGATGCCTTTCATGCCATGATAATTGGCTATCTGAGCCATATTCTGGCCGATATGCTGACACCAGCCGGTGTTCCATTATTGTGGCCATGCCGCTGGCGTTTTCGCCTGCCGCTAATCAACAGTCAAAAAGGCAATCAGCTCGAACGTACGTTATGTCTGATGCTGGTCGGTCTGACGCTATTCTGGCCTGACTGGACGCCCATTATTGGTGCAATAAATCCGGATATTTTTAATCACATTCTGAAATTATTCATATGACAAGCATAAAATACCGCCATTTTGGTGATATTTAGTACGAATCAAACCTAAGAACCTATCCCAAAAGGAATTGTCAGTTAATAAGTAATGGCAATTTTTGAGGGAAGTATGGCAGGCAA
>NZ_JAEMGT010000212.1:0-1001 GCF_017655185.1 Rahnella sp. ChDrAdgB13
GATGGTCAGTGACTGGTTTTCTGCAACGAACTCAGCCTGATTCTTTGCCTGAGTTGCTACCGTGATTTCTGATTGCTGGCTGATGGTCTTGCCGTAATAGTGGAAGGATGCCCACGCCAGCAGGGAAATAATCACCAGGATGATGGCGGTAAGCGTGACGGCGATTTTGTTGATCATGAGAGCAATACTCCGACGAACAAACACCAGCCCCAACCTTCCTTACCAAAGAGTGCCAGCACAAACGCGAAGAAAAACATCATGCCAGCAGCGGAATGTCTATCCATCAAGCCCCCCAACAAGTAAGTTCGCTTTCCTGATCACGGCGGACAACCTGGCCGGAACAATTATTTGCACGGATATTGCAATCCTTTCCGCCGTCATGAACCCAGCGTTTTATCTCAGCGCATGCCCCCAGTCGGTCACCATTATTAAGTTTCCGGTAAAACGTGGAGGTAAAGCATTTAGCGGGGCCAATGTTCCACGGGCAAAATGACGCGATCCCGACTTTTTGCGGTTCGGTCAGAGGAACGTGAACATTTTTATCTACCCATGCCAGCGCTTTGGCCTGTTCGGCTTTATCGATAGCGTCACATTGGATCTGTGTGAGGCGCATACCTTTGAATACTGGTTTTCCGTTTATTGCTGTTACGCCGCCGCATATTGTCCATTTACCGCCCTGATCCTGATAAGCGATCGGGCTGGAACCCTCTTTTTCTTTCTGAAACTGAGCCATCATCACCGGAGCTGAGGCGCCAGCGGCAATCAGAGCCAACATGGCAGCACTGAGTTTTGTTTTCAGGCTTGCCATGGATTAATCCTCGTCGCGTCTCACCATGTTGTGTTTTCTGTCCCAAATCTTGAAGCCGACGTTTATCAAACAAGTGATCAGGGCAAAGAAAAGGCCACCCAATACTCCGATAGCCGTCCACTGTTCGGGGCTGAATGAATTCAACAGACTGTAAAGCCAGAAGCCTGTATTTGACCCAGCCGCCCCGTAGGCA
>NZ_JAEMGT010000038.1:0-11850 GCF_017655185.1 Rahnella sp. ChDrAdgB13
TATGAGGCGATGCTGCATTTTACCTGCGGCATCATTATCTGGAATAAAATCCTATTGGGATAGGCTCTAAGTGCTGGAGAAGGGGAAGAAAAGGGAAAATCGCCGGAAGCAGGCTTCCGGCGCAAGATTTAACTGGCGAGGCGTGTAAACAGATTAACCTGCGTCTGTTTCGCCATATTGTCGCGATAAGCCTGAACGCGGGACGGCCACTCAATTCCCTGAACGATAGTCAGCGAACGCAGTACCGGCCAGAGATTGATATCATCTTCTGAAAGCTCGCCGTTGACGGCGTTTGGTTCGACGATCAGCTTATCGAGTGCACGTAAGTCCTGGCTGATTTTTTTCACCAGACCTTCTGAATGTTTCAGATGCTCCTGAAAATCGCCGCTGGCAGCCTGCTTTTTGTCGGAGAAATATTTACGCGCTTCCGGCGTGGAGAACTCTTCCAGCGGCGCGGCTGCAAAACGAGGCAGCAGCAGACGACCCATATATTCAGAAACATGACGCAGCCAGGTCGCAATAGACGCATTCAGCGGGCCGGTAAGCAGCGGTTTTCCGTCACTTTTATCCACGTAATGCACGATGTCCATACTTTCAGGCATAAAGCCGCCATCCTGTTTTTGCAGGATCGGCACCATCTTTTTGCCCACCATGGAAATCGGGGTTTTCTCGTCATCATTGAGCAGAACTTTGATTTCTACCGGAATGTTTTTCAGACCGAAAATCATGCGTGCTTTAACGCAAAAAGGGCAATGTTCGTAAACGTAAAGTCTCATGGTTCATAGCTCCTGTTGTCGCCGGCGTTGACCTGTAGGGTGCGTGGAAACTGCCGGATATAGGTTCGGATTTAATCGATACGCTGAAACCAGTATGGGTAATTGAGGAGGGGAGATCAAACATACACGTCATGCATGTCGCCGTAACTGCGTTGGCCGCGCTTCCTCACCCGAATCACTGACACTGGTCAGCTCATCGGGATTCGCTCTCTTGCCGCCTTGTTACAACGCCAATCATTTAGTGTATTTACTGACGTCAATTACCGCTCAGCATGGCCGGTTCGATGCGGCGAAGATTGAATTGCCAGTACAAACCGGTGAGGGTGATGAAGCCCACGATGCCCAGTAAAAACCAGGGCAATTCAGGAAGCTCAAGCGCACGGCCGGTGTCATACATCCAGCCGCCGCCGGTGTAACCGATCACACCGCCCAGCGCCAGCCCCAGACGGCTAAAGCCCATGTAGCTGCCACGTGCGCGGGCATCGGCCAGCGAGGCACTCAGCGTTTCGCGCGCCGGTTCGGCAATAATTGACCCAATGTAGAAGAAACCGATCAGCAGCAACAGCGGGTTAATCGATGTCACCAGCCCGACGGGCAGAAGACTGAGGGTCATGATCAGCAGGCCGAACATCAGACGCTGTTCAAGGCGGAAGCGTTTTTCGCTCCAGCGTGCAATCGGATACAGCAGCGTCAGGGAAAGCACTGCTTCAATCGCATACATCCATTTCACAGCCGCCGGGCTGCCCGCGACATCATTGACTGCAATCGGCAACATCAGCATGACCTGCACGGTCAGCATGTAATAACCGGTCAGCGTCAGTACATACGCCAGAAAACGGCGATCGCGCAGCACACGCATCATGCCTTCACGCATCGGTGTGCGCATGGTGGAAATGCGGTAAGCAGGCAGCAGCCAGGCGTTGCAGGCGGCGGCCAGCACAAATATGCCCGCACCGGCCCAGCACACGTAATGGAAATCATATTGCAGCAACCAGCTGCCGATGAGCGCACCGATAACCGCACCGGCGCTGTCTTGCATCATCATCAGGGAGAAGAAACGGCTGCGCTCGTGCGGACGGGTCAGCTTGATCACCAGCGCGGTGCGCGGCGGGTCGAACAAAGTGCCGCCGAGGCCGGAGAGAATGCATGAACAGACTAAAATCCACGGTTCTTCTGCCATTGCCATGGTGGCGAATCCGGCAGCGCGTAAAAGCATGCCGGTGATAATCATCGGTTTGGCACCGAAACGGTCAGCGATTGCGCCGCCGAAAATGCCTAATCCCTGTTGCGTGAGCTGGCGGACACCCAGCGCCAGACCGACGGCCATCGCGGCCCAGCCGAGCTGATCGACAAATCGGATCGAGATCAACGGAAAAACCACGAAAAAGCCTAAAATAACCAGCGCGTTGTCTAATAACAGAAAATACTTACCCAAGCTCCGAGCTTGTGATACCAGAGACATGCTTCACCATGAGCGATTATTTGTACCCTGTCCGGCAGATACAGAAAGGAAGAAAAGACCGTTCCAGTCTGAACTGGAATCAGGCAATTAGATAGGGCGCTATTGATAATATTTTTTTATCGTCAAGCCGCGTTCTGACTGGCAGAATTGGCGATGATCAGGTGTTTCCTATAAATTCTATTCATCGACCCGAGCGGGATGTGGAGGAAGGGATGTTTGGCTATAAATCTGCCGTGCCGAAAGTGCGGCTTACCACTGACCGGATGGTTCTGCGCCTGGTTCATGACCGCGATGCGCACCGGCTGGCTGAATACTATGCGGAGAACCGGGCGTTTCTGAAACCCTGGGAACCGGTCAGGGATGAAAGCCATTGTTATCCTTCCGGATGGCAGGCGCGTCTCGGGTTAATTTCCGAAATGCAGAAACAGGGCAGCGCATATTATTTTATCCTGCTCGATCCCGATGAAAACCGCATTATGGGCGTGGCAAATTTCAGTAATGTTCTGCGCGGCTCATTCCATGCCTGTTTCCTCGGTTATTCCCTGGGTCAGGAGTGGCAGGGGAAAGGGCTGATGCAGGAAGCGTTGCAATCGTTAATCCGTTATATGCAGCGCCAGCAAAAAATGCACCGGATTATGGCCAATTATATGCCGCACAATAAACGCAGCGGACAACTGCTCGAGCGTCTGGGCTTCGAGCGTGAAGGCTATGCGAAAGACTATTTACTGATTGATGGCAAATGGCAGGATCACGTGCTGACGGCGTTAACCTGGCAAGAATGGACGCCCCCGTCCCGATAAGGAGAGCAACATGAAACATGAACTCAGTGACCGGGAAGCCCGGGTTGTCGGTTGTTTGCTGGAAAAACAACTCACCACGCCGGAACAGTATCCGATGACGCTCAACGGATTAACCACCGCCTGCAACCAGAAAACCAACCGTGAACCGGTGATGGAACTCAGCGAAAGTGACGTTCAGCAAACGCTGGATTTACTGCTGCGCAAGCACATCATCCGCACCCTCAGCGGTTCCCGCACCATGAAGTACGAGCATCGTTTTTGTAATTCCGAATTCGGCAATCTCAAATTTTCACCGCAGGAAGTGGCGGTCGTCACTACGCTGCTGTTGCGCGGCGCGCAAACGCCGGGCGAATTACGCACCCGTACCAACCGCCTGCATGATTTTTCTGACGTTGCTGAAGTCGAGCAAACTCTGACCGATCTGACTAACCGCGAAGATGGCCCGTTCTGCGTGCGCCTGGCGCGTGAACCGGGCAAGCGCGAAAGCCGATTTATGCATCTGTTCAGCGGTGAAGTCAGCCAGGCGGCCAGCGCCACAGAAGAGCCATTTTTAAGCGCCGCCGCACCGGACTCCGGGCTGGCCGCACGCGTGGAAGCGCTTGAGGCAGAGGTGGCCGAACTGAAACAACGTCTGGAAAGCCTCCTGCAGCATTTGGGTGATTAAAAGGAAAACGTCGTGAGTAAACTTCGGATAGGCGTTATCGGACTTGGCGGGATCGCGCAAAAAGCGTATCTGCCGGTTCTCAGTCATGCTGAAAAATGGACGCTGGTCGGCGGTTTCTCCCCGAATCAGCAAAAAGCACAGGCCGTTTGCGACAGCTACCGGATGGCCTGTTTTTCCCGGATGGACGAACTGGCCAGCCAGTGCGACGCGGTATTCGTCCACAGCAGTACGGCCAGCCATTTCGATGTCGTCGGGCAATTGCTGGCGCAGGGCGTCCATGTGTATGTGGATAAACCGCTGGCAGCTGAGCTGGATCAGGCCGAACAATTGGTTGAACAGGCTAACCGGGCAGGCAAAGCGCTGATGGTCGGGTTTAACCGCCGCTTTGCGCCGCTATATCGTCAGCTGAAAGAACAGATGCAACAACCGGCGTCCTTGCGGATGGATAAACACCGTACGAACAGCGTCGGGCCACACGATCTGCGTTTTACGTTGCTGGATGATTATCTGCACGTCGTGGATACGGCGCTGTGGCTGGCGGGCGGCAATGCCAGCCTGGAAAGCGGGCTGATTCAGATTAACGAGGCTGACCAGATGCTTTATGGCGAGCATCATTTCCTGTGCGGAGAAACGCTGGTGACGACTTCAATGCATCGCCGCGCCGGAACATTCCGCGAAAGCGTGCAGGCGGTAACTGAAGGCGCCGTTTATCAGCTCGACGATATGCGACTCTGGCGCGATGAACGTGATGATATCCTGACGCAGCAACCTGTTGCTGGATGGCAAAGTACGCTGGCGCAGCGTGGTTTTGTCGGGGCAATTGAGCATTTCGTCGATTGCGTCTCGAACCAGACGGCACCTGAAACCAGCGGCGAACAGGCGATTTACGCGCAGGCCATGATCGAAAAAATTCTGCAAAACTGAGTGAAAGCCGCACAGGATGGTGCGGGTAACAATCTATAACAACTGCCGTTGGCTATTGCATGGCGGATGCGTAGACTAAGCGCATCTTTGAGCCATGCCGGTTCATCTTTCACGCCTGCTGATGCAGGCGTGGTTGTTTAACCTGTTGATCAATATTGAGTTAAAGACAGGCCACCGGCAAACAAGAAAAGTGACATGAATCTACTTAAATCTTTGGCAGCCGTCAGTTCAATGACGATGTTTTCACGTGTATTAGGCTTTGCCCGCGACGCCATTGTGGCCCGCGTTTTTGGTGCCGGAATGGTGACCGACGCCTTTTTTGTGGCGTTCAAACTGCCCAATTTATTACGTCGTATTTTCGCTGAGGGCGCATTCTCTCAGGCTTTCGTGCCCATTCTGGCCGAGTATAAAACTCAGCAAGGTGAGGAAGCCACGCGGACGTTCATTGCTTACGTTTCGGGCCTGCTGACGCTGGTTCTGGCGATTGTCACCGTGCTTGGTATGCTCGCCGCTCCGTGGGTGATTTATATTACGGCTCCCGGCTTTGTGGATTCGCCCGATAAATTTGCACTGACCAGTTCGCTGCTGCGCATCACGTTCCCGTATATCCTGCTGATATCCCTGGCCTCTCTGGTCGGGGCGATACTCAATACCTGGAACCGTTTCTCGATACCGGCTTTTGCGCCGACGTTCCTGAACGTCAGCATGATTGGCTTTGCGCTGTTTGCTGCGCCTTATTTCCACCCGCCGGTGCTTGCGCTGGCCTGGGCGGTGGTTGCAGGCGGATTGCTGCAACTGGGCTATCAGCTCCCGCATTTGAAGAAAATCGGTATGCTGGTTCTGCCGCGTCTGAACCTGAAAGATGCCGGCGTCTGGCGCGTTATGCGTCAGATGGGCCCGGCAATTCTGGGGGTTTCGGTGAGCCAGATTTCCCTGATTATCAACACCATTTTCGCGTCCTTCCTCGTTTCAGGTTCCGTGTCATGGATGTATTACGCTGATCGTCTGATGGAGTTTCCGTCCGGCGTGTTGGGCGTGGCCCTGGGGACAATTCTGCTGCCGTCGCTGGCACGGAGTTTTTCGAGCGGCAATCATGCCGAATACAACCGCCTGATGGACTGGGGCCTACGTCTTTGTTTCCTGCTGGCACTGCCAAGTTCTGTCGCCCTGGGTATTCTGGCGAAACCGCTGACCGTTGCGCTGTTCCAGTACGGAAAATTCAGCGCCTTTGATGCATCAATGACGCAGCGCGCGCTGGTGGCATATTCCGTCGGCCTGATGGGGCTGATTGTGGTGAAAGTGCTGGCGCCGGGCTTTTATTCCCGTCAGGACATTAAAACACCGGTCAAAATCGCCATCGTTACATTGCTGATGACACAGGTGATGAACCTTGCATTTATCGGTCCGCTGAAACATGCCGGTCTTTCGTTGTCGATTGGTCTGGCTGCATGCCTGAACGCGTCTCTGCTTTACTGGCAACTGCGTAAACAGGATATCTTCCAGCCCCAGCCGGGCTGGAAAGTCTTCCTGATCAAACTGTTTGTCGCGGTGATTGCAATGTCTGCGGCGCTGCTCGGCATGATGTGGCTGATGCCTGCCTGGGATGTCGGCGGAATGGCGTATCGTCTGGCGCGTCTGGCGGCCGTTGTCGCGGCTGGCGTGGTGGCGTATTTCGCCGTGCTCGGCCTGTTAGGGTTCCGCGTGAAAGAGTTTGCGAGACGACTGGATTAGGATTTATAGTATTATTATTCCAAAAATCAATAAAAGCCCGCTATATTATTGGCGGGCTTTTTTAATGCGAAAGTTATTATTTATTCTTCGGTCATGTTTTCTTTGTCAGAATATTCCTGCAATTTAGCGATGTTTAATGCGGCCGTGTCGCGCGTGTTTTTCTGCACAGCAGTAGCCCCAAATAAGCACATAAAAAAGGTGACGCCGTAAAACCCTTTTTCGCTTAACAGCAATTCAGCATTCCACAAGCCAATGCACATCAACGCAATGGCGATCGCGAAAGCTGCCCAGCAAAGGTTCGCATACAGTGCTGTGGTAGGCAGACCTTCGAGTTTATCACGCACATGTTTTTGCAAGGAAACTGAAGAGAACAGACCCAGAACCAGAACGGCAAAATAGTAGCCTTTTTCATTCAGTTGCATTTGTGCGTTATTAAGGCCAATGAGAAAAATAATAACGCCACCCAGCAGCGCAATCCATGAAGCGAAAACAAAAGCAGTAGAAGGGCGATTTTGAAGATTATTCATAGATATCCTTTATCTGAAGACCAATAGAATTTGGTTTATTAATCACTTTCCTAAGTGATTTCGTGCGCGACGGATATTACGATATAACTGCAAATTACGGAATGAAATTAATGAAATAAAAAAGGGCGCCGGGCGCCCTTAATAATATGAGTGTAACTGGAATTACATACGTTCTACGGTTTCAATACCCAGCGTATCCAGACCGGTTTTCAGCGTGCGCTGCGTTAACAGTGCCAGTTTCAGGCGGCTGTTGCGGCTGGTTTCGTCTTCTGCGTTCAGGATCGGGCAATGTTCGTAGAAGCTGGAGAACAGGCCAGCGACGTCGTAGAGATAAGCACACATGGTGTGTGGTGTGCCTTCGCGGGCAACAACGGTCAGGACTTCTTCGAATTGCAGCAAACGGGTAGCCAGTGCCGCCTCGCGTTCTTCACGCAGCACGACCGGCTGAGTCAGGCTGTTAACGTCAATCTCTGCACGTTTGAAGATTGATGCCACGCGGGTGTAAGCATATTGCATGTACGGCGCGGTGTTACCTTCGAAGGCCAGCATGTTGTCCCAGTCGAAGATGTAATCGGTGGTACGGCTTTTCGACAGGTCAGCGTATTTGATTGCGCCGATACCCACGGCGTTGACCAGTTTTTCCAGTTCTTCCGCATCTTTTAGCTCAGGGTTCTTTTCTGTGATGAGCTTGCGTGCGCGTTCAATCGCTTCGTCCAGCAAATCGGACAGTTTGACCGTGCCGCCTGAGCGGGTTTTGAACGGCTTGCCGTCTTTGCCCAGCATCATGCCAAACATGTGGTGCTCAAGCGCGACAGAATCAGGGACATAACCGGCTTTACGCGCGATGGTCCAGGCCTGCATCAAATGCTGATGCTGACGGGAGTCGATGTAATACAGTACGCGATCGGCCCCCAGCGTTTCGTAGCGGTATTTCGCACAAGCGATATCGGTGGTGGTGTAAAGGTAGCCGCCATCTTTTTTACGGATGATGACGCCCATCGGGTCGCCTTCTTTATTCTTGTACTCGTCCAGATAAACTACGACGGCACCTTCGCTGTCGACGGCCAGACCTTTTGACTGCAAGTCAGACACGATACCCGGCAGCATACTGTTATAAAGGCTTTCACCCATGACATCGTCTTCGGTCAGGGTGACGTTCAGGCGGTTATAAGTCAGCTGGTTTTGCTTCATGGTCACATCGACCAGTTTGCGCCACATTTGCAAACAGTATTCGTCGCCGCCCTGCAACTTCACCACGTAGCCACGCGCGCGCTCGGCAAAGGCTTCGTCTTCGTCGTAGTTCTTTTTCGCTGCGCGGTAGAATTCTTCCAGATCAGCCAGATTCATGTCACCGGCGTTTTCGTTCTGCACTTTTTCGAGATAGGCAATCAGCATCCCGAATTGTGTGCCCCAGTCACCAACGTGGTTTGCGCGGATCACTTTATGACCCAGCAGTTCGTTGGTACGCACGGCGGCGTCGCCGATAATGGTGGAGCGGATGTGGCCAACGTGCATTTCTTTCGCCACGTTTGGCGCAGAGTAGTCGATGACGATAGTTTGCGGCTCAACGGGTGCAATGCCCAGTTTTTCGTCATTCAGTGCGCTGTCAACGTGGGCGCCGACGAATGCCGGATCCAGGAAGATATTGATGAAACCCGGACCGGCAATTTCGACTTTGTTTGCGATGCCGTTCAGATCCAACAGTTCAACCACTTTCTCTGCCAGTTGTCGTGGCGGCATACCGAGTTTTTTCGCCACGGACATTACGCCATTAGCCTGATAGTCACCAAACTGAGCTTTGGCGGACTGACGGACCTGCGCTTCGCTGTCGGCGGATGCGCCTGCTGCGATCAGTGCCTGGCTGACTTTTTCTGAAAGGAGTGACTGAATATTCACCGGATTACCTTATAATTTATCCCCGTCATCCTTCGCGCCGCCTTTGTGTCGGCTGCCTTTGCGAACCTTGGTCACATACTGATGTATGCTCCCAGGATTGGGTCAGTTGCTGCCTTGATGCAACCCGAATGATTTAGGGGAAGAATGTAGTTGTTTACTGGTTATACGTTTTTAACGGATTAACCGAAAATGATGCGTGTTTATATCATATTAGCCCTGCGGCGTCAGTATCGCCGCACGTCTGAACGGTATGAAAGCGTGATTCTGCGGCATGTCTCTGGCAACCGGATGAAAGGCTGTGTAAATTACCCGACCCTAAAGATCTGCAAACTGAAAAGAGATAGGATGCCCGCCATGAAACATGTGCCAGAGTTACAGGATTTAGTTGACGATATGTCGCGATTCTCCGACGTATTAATGGCATTCGCTGCAAAATTGCAGATCAATCTGGGTGAATTTCATGCCGATCATATTTCTGTGCGCTGCCATCAGAACACGACAGCCGAACGCTGGAAATCCGGGCTGGGAAAATGCGGCAGCCTGCTCAATGAAACCCTGATTAACGGGCGGCCTATTTGCCTGTTTACGCTCGATGAGCCGCTCACGGTCGGGCCGCTGAGCATTGATCTGGTGGAATTGCCTTATCCTGGTGATAAGCGATATCCGCACGAGGGGTGGGAGCATATTGAGATTGTGCTGCCGGGCGCAGAAGAAGAGTTGTATACGCGGGCGCTGGCACTGATTGCCGATGAAGCGCTAATGACGCCCGGTATAAAACTGAAGCAGAGTGCGCCCAAAGGGGAAAATGAGCGTTTGCCTAACCCTACGCTGGCGGTCACTGACGGAGCAGTGACGATTAAATTCCATCCGCACAGCCTGCGTGAAATTGTCGCCAGCGAAAGAGAAGCAGGTTAAGGCCGGAGCTTATCGAGTGCGGCTTCCATCCGGTCGAGTGCTTTCCCGAGAAGGGCGCGCTGACAGCCGAAATTGATGCGCACGCACTTCGGCGCGCCAAATTCGGCTCCGCCGGAGAAGCCCACGCCCGCTTCGACAAAGAAACGGTACGGGTCGTCCACCGGCAATTCGCTGGCATCAATCCAGCCAAGATAGGTGCCTTCGGGTGCCAGCATGCGTAAACCTGGCATGGCGTTAATACGCGTCGCCACAAGATCCCGGTTTTCACGCAAATAATCGAGCTGTGCGTTAAGCCACGCTTCGCCATCACGGTAGGCCGCAGTCGCCGCAACATACGCCAGAATATTGACGTGCGGCACGATACCTTTGCTGGTGTCAAAAAATTTCCGGCGCAGTTCGGGGTTTGGGATGATCGCCATCGAGGCACCCAGTCCGGCCAGATTGAAGGTTTTCGACGGTGCCATCAGCGTAATCGAACGTTGTTCTGCATCCGCATTGAGTGAGGCAAAGGGGACGTGCTTCAGATCCGGCTCCAGAATCAGGTCGCAGTGGATTTCGTCGGAACACACCACCAGATTGTGGCGTCTGGCGAATTCATGTTGTTGCAGCAGTTCATCGCGACGATATACCGTGCCGCCCGGATTGTAAGGGTTGCAGAGCATCAGCAGCTTTTCACTGCCATCAAGCTGGCTTTCGGCGGCGGCAAAATCGGCCACCCAGCGTTGTTGCTGTTGGGTGACCGGAATGGATTTAAATGCCCGGCCTTCGCTTTGTGCAGCCTGCATAAAAGGCGGATAAATGGGCATCGGCATCAGGCTGCTTTCGTGCGGCGCCACGTTGGCGCGCACGGCCACGTTCAGCCCGCAGACCAGACCCGGAAGCCAGACAATCCATTCCGGCTGAATCGCCCAGTCATAAAGGTCTGCAAGCCGTTTAACCACAATATCAATCAGTTCCGGCGGAGTAATACCGTAACCAAAGACACCTTCGGCCACGCGTTGTTGCAGTTCTTTAATTACCTGAGGCGGAGACGTGAAGTCGGTATCGGCGACCCAAAGCGGAATCACATCCTGATGATGATATTTATTCCACTTAACGCTATCACTGTGACTGCGGTCTACCCACGAATCAAAATTGAGTGCCATAGTTAGCTTTCCTAAGCAGGCAGTTGGGCGGGAATGCTCATGTCAGAGCCTACGCGACATGGCCGGTTACACACAAGTGTTGTAGCATAATGCCGTAATCAGGAGAGGTCACATGACTAAATTAGAAGTGTGTTGTTACAGCGTGGATTGTGCGTTAACAGCAGAACTAGCCGGAGCCGATCGCGTCGAATTGTGCGCGAGTCAGGCCGACGGCGGTATTACGCCGAGTTACGGCACCCTCAAACTGGCGAGGGAAAAAGTGACGATCCCTGTACATCCGATTGTACGTCCGAGGGGTGGTGACTTTTGCTATAGCCAAAGCGAATTTGATGTTTTGAAAAGCGACATCGCGATGATCCGCGATCTCGGTTTTCCAGGTCTGGTGGTCGGCATGCTCGACGATGAAGGGCATATTGATATGCCAAGAATGTGGGAAGTCATGGCGTTATGCGGCGATATGGCTGTGACATTTCACCGCGCTTTCGACATGTGCCTGAACCCGAAGATTGCGCTTGAGCAGTTGACTCAGCTAGGTGTGGCGCGCATTCTGACTTCGGGACAGCAGCAAAATGCGGAAGTCGGTTTGCCGATGCTTCGGGAACTGAATCAGCTCACGCGTGGTCCTATTATTATGGCTGGCGCAGGTGTGCGTCTGACGAATCTGCAAAAGTTTGTGGATATCGGGCTGACCGAATTACACAGCTCGGCAGGGCGTCAGGTGCCTTCCTCTATGCGCTACCGCAAAGCCGGTGTCACCATGAGTTCCGACACCGATTTTGATGAATTCAGTCGTTATTGCGTGGACGGTGATATTGTTGCCGCAATGAAAAGTACATTGCAGTTTGACGATCAAATATCCCGCACGGCGTAATAATCTCAAAATTTAACCGGGTCAAACGACCCTTATTGCGTCGCCCTGCGCAAGTACCAGGCCCCGTCATTTTGGCGGGGTCTTTTTTATTTATATCAATGAGTTATTCGTGAAAGGGGTGCTGTTGGGGTGCTGATGT